>JALZBI010000301.1 GCA_030947565.1 Actinomycetota bacterium | reverse complement strand
ACATTGCGGTGGATGAGCGCCTTGGGCAGCCGCTCGGCGACGACTGACGGCTGCTGCAGCCCGCGTAGCCGCAGCGACACGGTGAGGCTCACCGGGCCGCCGGCCTCCACCGCCACCCAGGACGCGAGCCGCCCGAGCTCGTCGCAGGTGCCGTCGACGAGCAGCCCGTCGGGAGCCAGCCGCGCTCGCACGAGGTCCCACGCGGGCGGCACCTCCGCCTCGGCGTACTGCCGCAGGACGTTGAACGCGCGGACCACCGTGGGTCGCGCCTCACCCGGCAGCGGCACCTCGAACCCGCCCAGCACGAACCGCAGTCCCGGCCGCTCGAGCGCGCGCCCCGCGGCCACCCGTTCGGGGTCGATCTCGATGCCGACCACCTCGACGTCGGGCCGTACCCGGACGAGCCGCTCGTGCAGCTCGAGGGCGGTCACCGGCGACGCTCCGTAGCCGAGGTCCACGACGACCGGGGCATCGGCCGCCTGCCGCAGCCGCCAGCCCTGCACGTCGGCGAGCCAGCGGTCCGTGCGGCGCAGCCGGTTGGGGTTGGTCGTGCCGCGCGTGACGACGCCGACCGGGCGCTCACCCCCTGCTCGTGCCACCAACCGAGCGTATGTGTGCCAGCACACTCCGTGTTCAGCCGGGACGCATACCCTGCTGGGGTGAGCCCCCGCGACGAGGTCCGGCGCATTCGTCGGCTGGCCATGGTGAGCGTGCACACCTCGCCGCTCGAACAGCCCGGCACCGGCGACGCGGGCGGCATGAACGTCTACGTCGCCGAGGTCGCCCAAGAGCTGGCCCGGCGCGGTGTCGAAGTCGACATCTTCACCCGCGCGACGACCGGGTCGACGCCCACGGTCGTCGAGATGGCCCCCGGGGTGCGGGTCGGTCACATCACCGCCGGCCCCTATGAGGGGCTGGGCAAGGCCGACCTGCCCGGGCAGCTCTGCGCCTTCGCCGCCGGCGTGATGCGCGCGGCGGCCGCCCGGCCCGAGGGCTGGTACGACGTGCTGCACTCGCACTACTGGCTATCCGGGCAGGTGGGCTGGCTGGCCGCCGACCGTTGGGGCGTGCCCCTCGTCCACTCGATGCACACGATGGCCCGGGTCAAGAACCGGCACCTCCCCACCGCCGACACGCCCGAGCCCCCCGGCCGGGAGATCGGGGAGGTGCAGGTGGTCGAGGCTGCCGACCGGCTCGTCGCCAACACACAGGGCGAGGCCGACGACCTCGTCGACCTGTATGCCGCCGACCCCGCCAAGGTTCGGGTCGTCGCGCCCGGTGTCGACCTCGACGTGTTCACCCCCGGCGACCGGGCCTCGGCCCGGGCTGAGGTCGGCCTTCCGCCTGACGCCGTGGTGCTGCTCTTCGTCGGCCGGATCCAGCCGCTCAAGCGCCCCGACCTGGTGCTGCGCGTCGGTGCCGAGCTGCGCCGACGTCATATCGGCCGGCCCGGTTGGGGCGACCGGCTCGTCCTCGCCGTGCTCGGCGGGCCGAGCGGCAGCGGCCTGGACCGCCCCGAGGAGCTGGAGCGACTGGCCGCCGACCTGGGGGTCACCGCGCAGACCCGGTTCGTCCCGCCGGTCCCGCGGGCCGAGCTGGCCCGGTGGTACCGCGCCGCCGACCTCCTTCTCGTGCCGTCCCACAGCGAGTCCTTCGGTCTCGTCGCCGTCGAGGCCGAAGCCTGCGGTACCCCGGTGGTCGCCGCCCGGGTCGGCGGGCTGCCGATGGCGGTGGGCGA
Organism: Actinomycetota bacterium; assembly: GCA_030947565.1. Classification (GTDB taxonomy): domain Bacteria; phylum Actinomycetota; class Actinomycetes; order Actinomycetales; family Dermatophilaceae; genus Lapillicoccus. Next base: position 2,205 of record JALZBI010000301.1, on the reverse strand, counting down.
CACCGGCGCCCTCCTCGACGGGCACGAGGTCGCCGACTGGACCGACGCGGTCGAGGCCCTGCTCGACGACCCGACCCGCCGCGCCGACCTCGGCCGGCGAGCGGCGGCATACGCCCGAGGCTTCGGCTGGGGGGCGACGACCGACCGGCTCCTCGACGTCTACGCCGAGGCCCGGTTCGCCCGCACGCGCACGGTGCTGGACCCGTTCGCGGTTCTCGCCGACGCCCCCACCGCCCTCATCCCGTGACCGGGCCCGCCGCTTCGACGGTCGACGAGGTGACCGCCGTCGTCCGCGCCTACCTCGTCGACGCCGGGATCGACCACGAGCTCGGCGGGCGGACCGGTGAGCTGGTCGTCACCCTTCCCGGTGAGAAGAAGCTGCGCACCGTCACCTCGCTCGTGGTGGGCCGGAAGGTCACCTCGGTCAGCGCCTTCGTCGTGCGCAACGCCGACGAGAACCACGCGGCGTTCTACCGCTTCCTGCTGCGCCGCAACCTGCGTATGCCCGGCCTCGCCTACGCGGTGGACGGCTCGGGCGACGTCTACGTCAAGGGTGAGGTCCCCAACACCGCGGTCGACGCGGCGTACCTCGACCAGCTGTTCGGCGTCGTCCTCGAGGCGGCCGACGCCCCGTTCAACGACCTGCTCGTGCTCGGCTTCCTCACGTCGATGAAGAAGGAGTGGGCCTGGCGGGTGTCGCGGGGCGAGTCCACCCGCAACCTCGACGCCTTCCGACACCTGCTCGACGGCTCGGACGCGACGCAACCCTCGCCATAGGGTTGAGCGCATGACCCACACCCTCGTGCTGCTCCGTCACGGCGAGAGCGTCTGGAACGCCAAGAACCTGTTCACCGGCTGGGTCGACGTCGACCTCTCCGACAAGGGTCGCGCCGAGGCGGTGCGCGGCGGCGAGCTGCTCGTCGCGGCGGGCCTGGCGCCCGGCGTCGTCCACACCTCGCTCCTGCGCCGTGCGATCACGACAGCCAACCTCGCGCTCGACGCCGCCGACCGGCACTGGGTCCCGGTGCGGCGCAGCTGGCGGCTCAACGAGCGCCACTACGGCGACCTGCAGGGCAAGGACAAGAAGCAGACCATGGCCGAGTTCGGGGAAGCCCAGTTCATGCTGTGGCGCCGCTCCTACGACACCCCCCCGCCGCCCATCTCCGACGTCAACGAGTTCACCCAGGCGGGCGACCCGCGCTACGGCGACCTCGGGGCCAAGATGCCCGCGACCGAGTGCCTGAAGGACGTCGTGGCGCGGATGATCCCTTATTGGGAGAACGAGATCAAGGCTGACCTGCGGGAGGGGCACGTCGTTCTCGTTGCGGCGCACGGCAACTCGCTCCGGGCCCTGGTCAAGCACCTCGACGGCATCGGCGACGACGACATCGCGGCGCTCAACATCCCGACGGGTATGCCGCTGGTCTACGAGCTGGACGACGGCTTCGCCCCGGTGGAGCGCGGTGGGCGCTACCTCGACCCGGAGGCCGCCGCCGCCGCGGCCGCCGCGGTGGCGAACCAGGGCCGGTAGCTCTCTCGGCGCGCCTCAGATGACGACGCGAGCGTCCTCCTGCTCCTCGTGGTCGAGCTCCGGCAGGTCGAGCTCGCCGTGGTACTCGCCGGTCACGAGGTAGACGACCCGCTGCGCCACCGAGACGGCGTGGTCGGCGAAGCGCTCGTAGTAGCGCCCGAGCAGCGTCAGGTCGACCAGGGTCGAGCGCGGCAGGTCCGACGAGTCGGAGAGGATGGCCTCGAACAGCTGCCGGTGCAGCTCGTCCATGGCGTCGTCGTCCTTCTCGAGACTGAGGGCGATGCCGGTGTCCTTCGAGGCGATGACCGACCCGGCCTTGGCGACGATCCGCTCGGCGATGTGGCCCATCTGCAGGACGTGAGCGGACAGCGTCGGGGGCACGGCGCGGTCGGGGTAGCGCAGCCGCGCGACCTTGGCGATGTGCCGGGCCAGGTCGCCCATCCGCTCCAGGTCGGAGCTCATCCGCATTGAGGTGACGACGATGCGCAGGTCGGTCGCCACCGGCTGCTGTCGCGCCAGCAGGTCGATCGACAGGGCGTCGAGCTCGATGCGGATCGCGTCGAGCTCCTCGTCGGCCGCGATGACGGTCTCCGCCAGGTGCACGTCCGCGTCGAGGAGAGCAGTCGTCGCGCGGGCCACGGCCGAGCCGGCCAGCCGCGTCATCGCGAGCAGCT
>JALZBI010000300.1 GCA_030947565.1 Actinomycetota bacterium | reverse complement strand
GCACGGCGGCGACGATCTGTGCGTCCGTGCGACCTCCGCTGGCCGGCATCTCGAGGTCGAGCCCCGCCCGCAGGCCCGCCACGCGGTCGTCGACGGCGCCCCAGTCGGACATGACGAGCCCTTCGAAGCCCCACTCGTCGCGCAGCACCGTGGTGAGGAGCCAGGGGTCCTGCGACGCGTACACCCCGTTGACCTTGTTGTAGGAGCACATGACCGTCCACGGGTGAGCGGTCGTCACCACCCGCTGAAACCCGCGTAGGTAGATCTCGCGCAGCGGGCGGATGTCGACGTCAGCGCTGACCCGCAACCGATCCGTCTCCTGGTTGTTAGCGGCGAAGTGTTTCAGCGAGGCGCCGACCCCCTCGCCCTGGAGGCCGTTGACCAGGGCCGCGCCCAGTGTGCCGCTAAGGTACGGGTCCTCGGACAGGTACTCGAAGTTGCGACCGCACACCGGCGACCGCTTGATGTTGATGCCCGGGCCGAGGAGCACCTGCACCCCCTTGGCCTGAGCCTCACGGCCGAGGGCCTGACCCACCCGCGCGAGCAGCTCGGGGTCCCAGGTCGACCCGAGAGCCACCGCCGGGGGGAAGCACGTCGCCGGCTCACTGGACTGGAGCCCGAGGTGGTCGGACCCCTCGGTCTGCTTGCGCACGCCGTGTGGGCCATCGGAGAGGAGGATGGACGGGATGGCACCGGCCGCCTTCGTCCGCCAGAACGTCGCTCCGCTGGTCAGAGAGGCCCTCTCGTCGAGGGTCAGCGCGGACAGCGGCGCGGGGGACTGCAGCTCGTTCGTCATCGTGCGGCTCCTGCTCTCGTCTGTTCCGCCGGAACCGTAATAGCCGCGGCGAGGTTCACGACGGCGTGGGCGCCGTCAGGTGGGGGCCCCAGCCGCCACGGCGATGCCCTGCGACCCGGCCTGGTCGGGTGATCAGCCGCGGCGCGTCTCGAGCAGCCGCAGCCAGACCTCACTGACCGTGGGGTAGGACGGCACGGCGTGCCACAAGTCGGCCAGCGTAACGCCGCCGATGATCGCGACGGTCGCGGAATGCACCAGCTCGGCCACACCGGCGCCGACGAACGTCGCGCCGACCAAGATGTCACGAGGCCGGTCGATGACCAGCTTGGCCCGCCCGAGGTAGCCGTCCTGGAGCAGGGACGCGCCCGCCACGTTGGCCAGGTCGTACTCGACCGTCTCGACGTCGATCCCGGCGTCGCGCGCCGCTCGCTCGGTCAGACCCACGCTGGCGACCTCGGGCGACGTGAACGTCACCGACGGCACGACCCGCTCGCTGGCCCGGTCGCGGAGGTCCTTGCCGGTGGCTCGCTCGCCCTCCCCGGCGCGGGCACCGATGACCGCGCCCGCGATCCGGCCCTGGTACTTTCCCATATGCGTCAGCAGGGCCCGGCCGTTGACGTCGCCCACCGCATACAGCCACTTCCCGCTGACGCCCTCGACCTGCAGCTGGTCGTTGACCCGGAGGTAACCGCGGGCGGCGGCGACCGAGTCGGCAATGCCGACGGACTCCAGGCCTAGGTCTTGGGTGGCGGGGGTGCGGCCGGTGGCGACCACGACCTCGTCCACCACAAGGGGGCGTCGACGGCCGGTGTGCAACGTGACCGGACCGCCATTGATGTGACCGATCCCGTTGTCATTGGTGTCTTTTCGGCTGACCTGGGTGACCGAGGTGCCGAACCTCACCTTGGCGCCGCTCGCAACCAAGGCGTCGCGCACCAGCTCACCTGCGAACGGCTCGGCGCGGCCGAGCAGCCGGTCCCCCGCCTCGAACAGCGTGAGCTCCTCGACACCCAGGCCGAGGAGCCAGGTGGCCGACTCGCAGGCCACGACGCCCCCGCCGATGACGGCGACACGTCGCGGCACCTGGTGCATGTTCGTCACGTCACGCGAGGTCCACGGCAGCGCCTGGCGCAGGCCGGGGATGTCGGGCACGGTGGCCGTGGTGCCGGAGGCCACGACCACCGCATGCCGGGCCGTGATCGTCCGGGCGGGCCCGCCGCCGTCCGACACCCTGAGCGTCCGCGGGCCGCTGATCCGGGCGTGCCCGCGGAGGACGTCGATGCCGGCCCCCTTCGCCCACTGCACCTGGCTGGAGTCGTCGAGGTGGTGGGTGAACGCGTCGCGGCGAGCCAGCACCGCCTTGACGTCGATGCCCCTGGTGCTCAGCCGGCTCTCCACGCCGGGGAGGTGCTCACCTTCACCGAAGACCTGGACCGAGCGCAACAGGGCCTTGCTGGGCATACAGGCCCAGTACGAGCACTCCCCACCGACCAGCTCGGCCTCGACGATGACCGCCGTCCGGTCGCTGCCCCGGATGGCGTAGTCGGCGACGTTCTCGCCTGCCGGTCCGCCTCCGATGACGATGACGTCCCACGTGTCCTGCGCTGTCGTCGGCATGGTGGCAGCGTAGGGCGTCTCGCGTCGTCGACGCCTAGGTCTGGGTCGACCGGTCCACGGCCCCGCCGTAGCGGCGGTCCCGGTCGACGTACATCTCGACCGCCTCCCACAGGTTGCGGCGGTCGAAGTCGGGCCACAACGTGTTGAGGAAGACCATCTCCGCGTAAGCCGACTGCCAGAGCAGGAAGTTCGATGTCCGCTGCTCCCCGGACGACCGCACGAAAAGGTCGACGTCGGGCATCTCCGGCTCCTCGAGATAGCGCCCGATGGTCTGCTCGTCGATCGACGACGGCTTGAGCCGTCCGAGGCGGACGTCGTCCACGATCCGCACGACCGCGTCGGCGACCTCGGCCCGGCCGCCGTAGTTGACGCAGAAGTACAAGGTGAGTCCGGTGTTGTGCTGGGTCATCTCCTGGGCGACCTCGAGCTCGTGGATGACCGAGCGCCACAGCCGGGGGCGCCGGCCGACCCAACGCATCCGCACCCCCCACTCGTTCAGCTGGTCGCGGCGCCGACGGATCACATCCCGGTTGAAGCCCATGAGGAAGCGGACCTCGTCGGCCGATCGCCGCCAGTTCTCGGTCGAGAAGGCGTACGCCGACAGATGGGTCACGCCGACCTCGATGGCGCCGGCGACGACATCGAGTAGCGCGCCCTCGCCGGCCTCGTGTCCTTTCGTTCGTGGAAGCCCTCGGGCGTTGGCCCAGCGTCCGTTGCCGTCCATGACGATGGCCACGTGCCGCGGCAGGAGCGCCGGCGCGATCCGGGGCGGGACGGCGCCGCTCGGGTGCGGGAGGGGGGGCGCATACCGACCGGCCTTCGTGTCGCTCACGCGCCCAGCACCCGCTCGGTCCGTGGGGCGCGCTCCACGTGTCGCAACGAGCGGACCCCGCGTTCGAGGTGCCACTGCAAGAAGGCGGAGACCAGACCGCTGCCCTGGCGGCGGTGCCCGTCGAGCGACGCGTCGGCCAAGATCCAGTCTCCGGTGAGCAGGGCCGCGAGCAGGCGCAGGGTCTCGGTCTCCGGGGCCGCCGAGCCCGGCGGGCGGCATACCGTGCACACCGCTCCGCCCGCGGCGACGTTGAACGCGCGCTGCGGCCCCGGCGAACCGCACTTGGCGCAGTCGTAGAAGCTCGGCGCCCACCCGGCAATCGCCAGTGATCGCAACAGGTAGGCGTCGAGCACGAGGCTGGGGTCGTGCTCGCCCCCACTGAGCGAACGCAGGGCGCCGGCGAGCAGGAGGTACTGCTGGGTCGACGGCTCGTGCTCCTCGGTCATCCGCTCGGCGGTCTCGACCATGACGGTGGCTGCGGTGTAGGCGGTGTAGTCGCGGCAGATGGTCTCGCCGTGGGTGGCCAGACTCTCGGCTTGGGTGACCGTGTCGAGGTTGCGGCCCTCGTAGCACTGGACGTCGACGACCATGAACGGCTCGAGCCGGGCCCCGAAGCGTGACTTCGTGCGACGAACCCCCTTGGCGACGGCCCGAACCCGACCGCGGTCCCGGGTCAGCAGCGTGATGATGCGGTCGGCCTCACCCAGCTG
>JALZBI010000299.1 GCA_030947565.1 Actinomycetota bacterium | reverse complement strand
GATGAGGTTCCCAGTGGCGGCGGAGAGGTTCCAGATGCCGTGCAGCAGGGCCGCGATCACGTAGCCCCCGAGGACGACGAGCACCCTGGCGAACCCCGAGCGCACGACGCTGACGGCGAGACCTAGACCGATCCCCGTGCACGCGGTGAACAGGGGGTGCGCGAACGGCCCCATGACACAGCGCAGGATGAACAGCTCAGTGAGCCCCTGCTGGCCGTAGTCGACGAAGTTGCGGCCGAGGTAGAGGACGTTCTCGCTGAAGGCGAACCCGGCGCCGACGATCCCGGCATACACGATGCCGTCGACGACCCCGTCGAACTCCTTGCGCCGCAGCAGGATGATGAGGACGATCCCGAAGCCCTTCAGCCCCTCCTCGACGAACGGGGCGCTGAAGACGGCGGTCAGGACGTCCGGGTCCTCGCTCCCCGCGAGCCGCATGGCGACGGCGAAGCTGGTGTTGAGGAGGAGCGCGCCGGCCGGGGCGCAGACCGCCCCCCAGGCGAACGCCAGGACGAGCAGCCGGGTGGGCTCGGCCTCGTAGCGGTCGAGCCAGAGGAAGGTCGGGACGACGACGAACAGGGGCAGGGCCGAGAACAGCGCGGCCAACAGGGTCACCTGAACCCCGAGCCCGGTCTCGAACTGCAGCGCCAGCACGGCCGCACTGAGCAGGAACCCCGTGGCGACGACCCCGCCGATGACGACGGAGCGCAGGCGGGGGCGGACGGTCGGGTTCGGCGCAGACGGGTATGCCTGGGGGCTGGTACCTGGCATGCCTGGGGACATAACGGCAGGCTATGTCAGAGCGCCCTAAAGTGTCGGGGTGAGCGGACCCACCCGAGCAGAGAGCGACCGCATCGTCTGGATCGACTGCGAGATGACGGGCCTCTCCCTCACCAGCGACGCGCTCATCGAGGTGGCCGCACTGGTCACCGACTTCGAGCTCAACCAGCTGGGCGAGGGCGTCGACGTCGTCATCCGGCCCCCGGCCGAGGCGCTAGAGCAGATGGACCCGTTCGTCCACGACATGCATATCAGATCGGGCCTGCTCGACCAGCTCGCCGCCGGCACGACCCTGGAGCAGGCGCAGGAGCAGGTGCTCGCCTACATTTGCGAGTGGGCGCCGGAGCCTCGCCGGGCACCGCTCGGCGGCAACACGGTCGGCACCGACCGCGGGTTCCTCGCCCGCGACATGGCCGAGCTCGAGGCCTACCTGCACTACCGGATCATCGACGTGAGCTCGATCAAGGAGCTGTCCCGGCGGTGGTACCCCCGGGCGTACTTCAACGCACCGCAGAAGTCCGGCGGCCACCGCGCGCTCGCCGATATCCGAGAGTCGATCGCCGAGCTGCGCTACTACCGCGAGGCGGTGTTCGTGACCCAGCCCGGGCCGGACAGCCCGACGGCCAAGGCCATCTCCGCGCGCCACGTGGTCGGCTGACGTCAGACCGATGGGGAGTCGCGGCGTCGCGTTCCCCGCACCGGGACTCCGCGACCGGCGCGGCCGGACGCAGCAGTGGCCTGCACGCGAACGTGCAGGCCACATCGGGGTGAGTGACGGGGCTTGAACCCGCGACCCCCTGGACCACAACCAGGTGCTCTACCTGCTGAGCTACACCCACCAAGCGCAACGACCACCACGACGACAGCTCGCGGAACGAGCTCCCACGCGGCGGTGCTGCGGCGGACCATGCTACCCGAGCCGTGACGATGCCCATGACCACCCGTAGGCTGGAGGACAATGCTCGGCATGTACACCGGAAGGGAGCGACGAAACCGGGTCGTTGCCCTGGTGCTGGCCCTCGTCCTCCTGGGCTCGGTCGTCTTGGCCCTCCTGGCGACGCTCCAGGTGGCGACCGCCGGGCCGGCGGGCGCGGCCACCCTGCCGGCTTATGCCGCGATCGTGCCGGCGCACGCGAGCCTCGTCTCGGTGTCCCCGGCCGACAGGGTGACGCTCGACCGCGAGCCCGCGCGGGTCGAGCTGACCTTCGACGACGCCGTCGCCGCCGGCTTTGCGAAGGTGGTCCTCACACGCGACGGCCAGCCGGTGCCGACGGGCAGCCCGGTCGTGAAGGGCACCGTCGTCGTCGCCGACATCACGAGCCCCCCCGGCCCCGGCGCATACCGGCTCGCCTGGCAGGTCACGAGTGAGGACGGACATCCGGTGTCGGGCGAGTCGACCTTCACCGTGGCCGTCGGCGCCGGGCCCGCGCGGCCGCACACCACACCGACCTACAAGACCCCGCAGATGCAGCCGACGACGTTCGGACACCCCGACCACCTGCCCGGACTCATCGCCGCGGGCGTCCTCCTGCTCGGCGGGGTGGCCCTGCTGCTCTTCGAGCACCGCCGCCGGCGGTCCCACACGTTCCGCGACCCCCACGATGCCCACGATGCCCAGGAGGCCCCCGAGAGCCCCGAGGGCCCCGACGCGGGCGAAGACCAACGCATTTCGTGACGACCGACCGTCTGTAGTAACCTCGTCCCTCGCTGCGCCGCTAGCTCAATGGCAGAGCAAGTGACTCTTAATCACTGGGTTCGGGGTTCGAATCCCTGGCGGCGCACCACCGCTCGCAGGATCGCACGGCACGATGGGCCCGGGCTTCCCGCCCGGGCCTTTCGGTGCTGATGGCGGCCGATGGAACACTGACCGCGTGGCCCGTCGGAAAGCACCCCGCGAGGCGGAAGCAGCCGCCCCGCCTCCTATCCTCCTCGCCGCCGGCGTCACCCGGTCGATCGAGGACACCGTGCTGCTGCGGCCCGTCGACCTCGCGGTCCGGCCCGGGGAGTGCGTCGTCCTGCGCGGCGGCAACGGCAGCGGCAAGACCACGCTGCTGCGGATCCTCGCCGGCACGATGGACGCGACGACCGGCGAGGCCACGGTCGACGGCCTGCCCGCCGACGAACGCAACCCGGCCGTACGCCGTGACGTGGCCGCCCTTATCGGGGCACCGACGGCCTACCGCGACCTCACACTGGTCGACCACCTCGTCCTCGTCGGCGCCACGTGGGGTCTCGGCGCCGACTCCGACGAGCGCGCCGAGTCGGTGCTCGAGACCCTCGAGATCGGGCACCTGGCCGAACGGTTCCCGCACGAGCTGTCGTCCGGCCAGCAGCAGCTGTTCCATCTGGCCATGGTGCTGAGCCGGCCCGCCCGGGTCCTGCTGCTCGACGAACCGGAGCAGCGACTGGACACCCATAAGCGCTCGCTGCTCGGCGGCCTGCTGCTGGAGCGGAAGGCGGGCGGCACCGCGCTGGTCGTCGCCTGCCACGACCCCGACCTCACGGCGCAGATCGCCGACCGGGTGCTCGACGTCGTGCCCGCATGAGCACCGACGGCGAGGCGCTCGGGGACGCCCGCGAGGTCATCGCCGGTGACGAACGCCGCCGTGACGGCAACGCCGTGTACGCCGTCTACGTCGCGGTCATCGCGGCCGGCGCCTACGGCGTGCCCGCCGCCCAGTCCTTCTTCCGGGTGCTGGACCCGGCGTGGCTCGCGGCCCACCTGACCGGGCCGACAGCCGCCGCCGTCGCCGTGGCGGCCGTCGCCGGGCTGCTGACTTTCGCCTACCGGGCAGGACGCCTGCGCGGACCGGTCGTGCCGGGGCTGCCCTACCTCGACACCGTGGCCAGCAGCCCTCTGGACCGGGCGCTGGTGCTGCGGCCGTGGTGGCGCCTCGCGGTGCTCGGCTGTGTCGTCGCCGGCGTCCTTGTCGGGCTCGTCATCGGCGCCGGGCTGGCCATCGCCGGTGTCACGGGCGCGGTCGTCCTGGTGCCCGGTGTGGTCGCGGGCGGTCTGATCGGCCTGCTCGTCGCCGGCAGCTGGTTGCACGGACAGGTGCGCAGCTGGCCGAGCGGCGACCGTGGACCCGGGGTGTTCCTGCGCCAGCGCCGCTCGCTCCGCGCCCTGCACCTCACCCTGCTGCGGACGCAGTCGGCCCGCGCGGTGACCGTGGGCG
>JALZBI010000298.1 GCA_030947565.1 Actinomycetota bacterium | reverse complement strand
GCACCGTCCGGGCGCATGAGGTCCTCACCGTCATCGAGCGAGTCGCGCGTCCCGACGATGCCGACGACGACCGCTACCAACGCCAGGACGCCTCGTGACGTGGGTGGCCGACCATCTCGGCGACATTCTCCGGTATGCCTGGCTGCACACGCTGCTCGCCGGCATACCCCTGGTCGTCGGGCTGGTGGTCGCGCTGCCCCTGGGCTGGCTGGCCCGGCGCTACCGACGGCTCTACGGCGTCATCATCGCCGGCAGCGGGCTGCTCTACACGATCCCCAGCCTGGCCCTGTTCATCCTCATGCCGCTCCTCCTCGGCACCCGCATCCTCGACACGTTCAACGTCTACGTGGCGATGACGCTCTACACCCTGGCCCTGCTGGTGCGCACCGTCGCCGACGGCCTCGGGGCGGTTCCGGAGGCGACCCGACAGGCGGCCATCGCGATGGGGTTCACCGGCGCCAAGCGGTTCGTCAAGGTCGACCTGCCCCTCGCCGTCCCCGTGATCGCCTCCGGTCTGCGGGTCGCGGCGGTGAGCAACGTGAGCATCGTCAGCGTCGCCTCGCTCGTCGGCTTCCCGCAGCTCGGCTACTACCTCACCGACGGCTACCAGCGCACGTTCCCGACCGAGATCGCCGTCGGCATCGTCAGCTGCGTCATCCTCGCCCTGATCTTCGACACCGTCATCCGGGCCGGCGCCTGGGCGGCTACTCCGTGGCAGCGGGTGGCTTGATGAGAGGGCATACGAAGCGGACGACGAACGAGGTGAAGACATGCTGAACGGCATCGGAAAGTGGCTGACCGACCCGGCCCACTGGACCGGGGCCCAGGGCATCCCGCAGCGCCTGCTCGAGCACCTCGCGTACTCCCTCATCAGCCTGCTGATCGCCGCCGCCATCGCGATCCCGCTCGGCATCGTCGTCGGCCACACCGGGAAAGCCAAGTGGGCGGTGTCGCTGGCCAACTCCTTGCGAGCGGTGCCCAGCCTCGGGCTGCTCTTCGCCGTCGCGCTGTGGCTCGGACCGAAGATCGCCAACAACCTGGCCTACGTCATCCCCAGCGTCATCGTCCTGGTCCTGCTCGCGGTCCCGCCGATCCTGTCCGGCACCTACTCGGGCATCCAGGAGGTCGACCCGGGCGCGCGCGACGCGGCCAAGGGCATGGGTATGCGGGGGGGCGAGGTCCTGCGCAAGGTCGAGCTGCCCTGCGCGCTGCCGCTGCTCCTCTCCGGCATCCGGAGCGCCACCCTCCAGGTCATCGCCACGGCCACGATCGCCGCGTCGATCAGCCTCGGTGGCCTCGGGCGGTTCCTCATCGACGGCCTGTCGGTCAGCGACTACGCCCAGATGGCGAGCGGGGCGATCCTGGTCGCCGTGCTGGCCCTGGTCATCGACGGGATCCTCTCGCTCATGCAACGCACCGCCGTCTCTCCCGGACTGACCGGAAAGTTCGGGAAGCAACGGGGGGGCCGGCCGGTTGTCTCCACTACGGCCCGGGGCGACGCCTCGGATCCCGCCTCTCCCACCGACCGTGCCGACGACCAGAGAGAAGCACTCGTATGAACCGCAAGATCCTCATGACCACGATGACCGCAGTGGCCGCCTTGTCCCTGGCGGCCTGCGGGGCCACCTCCGACCCGACCGCTCCAGCCGCCGGCGGAGGCGCCGGTGGGGGCTCGACCACCAGCGGCGGGTCGGGCGGCGCCATCGTCGTCGGCTCCGCCGACTTCTCCGAGTCCCAGGTTCTCGGCGAGGTCTACGCCGGGGCGCTGAAGGCCAAGGGCGTCAACGTGTCGACCAAGCCCAACATCGGAAGCCGCGACGTCTACGTCAAGGCCCTCCAGGACGGGTCCATCGACATCGTCCCCGAGTACACCGGCTCGCTGCTGACCTTCCTCAAGGGCACGGCGCCCAGCCAGGACCCCGACGCGATCTACTCCACGCTGAAGGCCACGCTTCCGGCGACCCTCGTCGTGCTCAACAAGTCGACCGCGGAGGACAAGAACTCCATCGTCGTCACCAAGGACACGGCGGGGAAATACTCGCTGAAGTCCATTGCCGACCTCGCCGCGAAGCAGGACCAGATCACCATGGCGGCCCCGCCAGAGTTCCAGACCCGCCAGCAGGGGCTGGTCGGTCTGAAGGACCAGTACAGCTTCACGCCGAAGAACTTCCTGCCCCTCAAGGGTGCGGCCATCGTCAACGCCCTGACCAACGGGCAGGCGCAGGCGGCCAACATCTTCAGCACCGACCCGTCCATCTCGGCCAACGGGTTCGTCACGCTGACCGACCCCAAGCTGTTGTTCGGCTCCGACAACGTCGTCCCCCTGGTCCGCAAGGACAAGGTCAACGACACGATCACGTCAGCGCTCAACGCCGTCTCGGCCAAGATCGACACCGCCACACTCACCGACCTGGTCAAGCAGGTCGACGTCGACAAGAAGGACGCCTCGGCCGTGGCCAAGGACTTCCTGACCAAGAACGGCCTTGGCTGACCAGCCTGATCCGGTGACGTGAGCGACCGGCGGAGCTGGGTTCTGCACGTCGACCTCGACCAGTTCGTCGCCGCGGTCGAGGTGCTGCGGGACCCGTCGCTGGCCGGCCTTCCGGTCGTCGTCGGCGGTCGGGGCGATCCCACCCAGCGTGGGGTCGTCTCGACCGCATCCTACGAGGCCCGCGTGTTCGGTGTCGGCTCCGGTATGCCGCTGCGCATCGCCGCGCGCATGGCGCCCGACGCGGTGTTCCTCCCCGTCGACGCGCCGCTCTACACCCAGGCGTCGGAGGGCGTGATGGGTGTGCTCCGGTCGTTCGGGCCCACCGACGGGGCGGTCGTCGAGGTACTCGGCTGGGACGAGGCGTTCATCGGGGTGATGACCGACGACCCCGTCGAGCTGGCCGGCCGGATCCAATCCGACGTTCTCACGCATACCCGGCTGCACTGCTCGATCGGGATCGGCGACACCAAGGTGATGGCCAAGACGGCGACCGGGTTCGGCAAGCCGCAGGGCGTCTTCACCATCACCGGTGAGACCTGGTTCAAGGTGATGGGTGCGCGCCGGGCCGACGCCTTGTGGGGCGTGGGCAGGAAGACCGCGGCCAAGCTCGCAGAGCTGGGCATCCTCACCGTCGCGCAGCTGGCCACCGCGGAGGTGGAGCCCCTGGTGGCGCGGCTCGGCCCGACCATGGGTCCGTGGTACCGACGGATCGCCCGCGGCGGCGACGGCTCACCGGTCACGGCGACGCCGTGGGTCGCGCGCGGTCGCGGTCGCGAGACCACCTTCCAGGACAACCTGCGCGACTGGGCGGTCGTCGCCGCCGAGGTCCGCGTCCTGGCCGCGCGGGTCCTCGACGACATCGTGGCCGAGGGCCGGCCGGCGGCGCGCGTCGGGCTGAAGATCCGGTACGCCCCGTTCGAGTCGCATACGACGTCCCGCGCGCTCCCCGAGCCCACCTACGACCTGGGCGTTGTCGCCGATTCCGCGGTGGCCCTGCTCGACCGCTTCGACCACACCCGGTCGGTGCGGCTGCTCGGCGTGCGTCTCGAGATGTCACCGCCGGACGGCGGCTACCCGCGCTGACCCCACTCTGGTTGGAGGTATATCCGTCGGGTGGAGAGTCCAGCGAGCGTTAGAGCGCTCGGGTATACCTCCACGCAAATTCTTCAGGAGGTCGGGGCGCCCGGGGTCTCCAGGCGGACGGCCGCGAGCAGCATCTGGGCCACGTCGACGACCTGGACCTCCTCACGGGCGGACCCGTCGGCCTGCTTGCCGGTCAGCCCGTCGCTGAGCATGACCTTGCAGAACGGGCAGCCGATGGCGATCCGGTCGGCGCCGGTCGCGAGCGCCTCCTCGGTGCGGTTGACGTTGATGCGGGTGCCGAGCTTCTCCTCCATCCACATCCGGGCACCTCCGGCTCCGCAGCAGAACGACCGCTCGCTGTTGCGCGGCATCTCCGTGAGCGTCACGCC
>JALZBI010000297.1 GCA_030947565.1 Actinomycetota bacterium | reverse complement strand
CCCAACAACGCCACGACGTCGGTGGTCGCCGCTCCTTCACCCGCCACGACGAGCGCCTCGAGGACCTGCAGGTGGGCGCGGTCCAGCGACTCAATGCAGCGCTGGACGCTGGCTCGGGTCCCGGCCCGCGCCGCGAGCGAGGTGAGGTCGGACGGGGCGGGGCGGGCCAGGTCGGGCCGCAGCAGGACGAGGGCGGCCAGCTGCTCGTCGGTGCGGCCCCGGATGTCGTCCGCCAGGCTCCGTGCGCCCGTGGTGGTCGCTGGGGCGAAGGACATGGTGGCCACGGTAATCGTCGCGACGACGGACGGCTGATCCGGCTGGTCGCCGCTCGATGGGGAGTGCCCGCGGCAGGTCCACGCCACGGCGACTCCCGAACCGGACCCCCGAGATCGTCCGCACGGCATAGGTTGAGCGCGTGACGACCGAGGTCAGCGAGCGCTCTCGCCCGACCGGGGAGCAGTGGACGGTGCGCCGCGGCACGGACGAGCTGATCGTCGTCGAGGTCGGTGGCGGCATCCGCAGCTACACCCGGGGCGGCGTCGACGTCGTCGCCGGCTACCCGGCCGACGCGATGTCGGTCGCCGGCCGCGGGCAGCTGCTCATCCCCTGGCCCAACCGGCTGCGCGACGGCCGCTACACCTTCGGGGGCACCGAGCGTCAGCTGGCGCTGAGCGAGCCGGCGAAGCACAACGCCAGCCACGGGTTGGTGCGCTGGGCCAGCTGGGACCTGCTCGACCAGACCTCGTCGTCGGTCTCCGTCGGCTACCGGCTCCACCCGCAGCCGGGGTGGTCGTGGGTGCTGGAGCTGACGGCGTTGTACGCCCTCGGGGACGACGGTCTCACCGTGACGACCACGGCCCGCAACGTCGGCGACGGCGACGCGCCGTACGGCTACGGCGCCCACCCGTACCTGTCGATCGGGGACACCCCGGTCGCCGACGTGGTGCTCCACGTGCAGGCGCCTGACTACCTCGAGGTTGACCCCGACCGGCTCCTGCCAGTGGCGACCCACCCGGTGGCGGGCACGGCATACGACTTCGGCGCGCCCCGGGCGATCGGCGACCTGGCCCTCGACACCGCCTACACCGGGCTCGCGCGCGGCGGCGACGGGCGGTGGGCGGTGACCGTGAGCGGTCTCCAGACCGGTGCGGTCACGCTGTGGGCCGACGAGGCGTACGCGTGGACGCAGGTGTTCACGGGGCGGGCCCACCCCGAGACCGAGGGATCGACCGGCATCGCGGTGGAGCCCATGACCTGCCCGCCGGACGCCTTCAACTCCGGCACCGACCTCGTCGTCCTCAAGCCGGAGCAGTCGCATACCGGCTCCTGGGGCATCCGCCCGGCCTGACCCAGTGCCGACCCCGGTGCCGACCCCGGCGTCGACCCCGGTGCTCGTGGGGAATTCGGGTTGGCCGACCCCGTAGGCTGGGGCGTTGCCGTGCGCGCACGCACCGGCAGATCGGCGTGACAGCACAAGGGAGGGCCCGTGCCTACCGGCAAGGTCAAGTGGTACGACACCGAGAAGGGCTTCGGCTTCCTCTCCGACGACGACGGTGGCGACGTGTTCCTGCACGCCAACGCGCTGCCTGAGGGCGTCACGACCCTCAAGGGCGGTGCGCGCGTCGAGTTCGGCATCGTCGAGGGGCGCCGGGGAGCGCAGGCGCTGTCGGTGCGCGTCCTCGACCCCGCGCCATCGATCGTCGCGACGAAGCGCGCGGCGAACCGCAAGCCCGCCGACGAGATGGTCGTCGTCGTCGAGGACCTCATGAAGGTGCTCGACGGGGTCTCCGCGACGTTGCGACGCGGCCACTACCCCGACAAGGGCCAGACCACCAACATCGCGCGCGTGCTGCGCCGCGTCGCCGAGGACCTCGAGGGCTGATGGCCGACCTCAAGACCGACACCACCCTCCGCGCGGCTGCCGACCAGGCCCGCGCCGCGCTCGACGGCATCGCCGAGCCCGGCACCGTCGGCGACCACCTCGAGATGGTCATGGACGGCGAGCGCGTCGCCACGCACTACTTCACCTGCCTGGCCACCGGCTACCTCGGGTGGCGCTGGTCGGTGAGCGTGGCGCGCGCCGCACGCCAGAAGGAGGCGACGGTCTGTGAGACCCAGCTCGTCCCCGGCTCCGGCTCGGTGCTGTCTCCCGCCTGGCTCCCGTATGCCGAGCGGCTGGCTCCCGGAGACCTCAGCGCGGGCGACGTCCTGCCCTACAAGGCCGACGACCCGCTGCTCGAGCTCGGCTTCGAGGCCACCGGTGAGCAGGACGTCGACCAGATGGCGTTCTTCGAGCTCGGGCTGGGCCGACACCGCGTGCTCTCCAGCGAGGGCCGCGAAGAGGCGGCGCAACGCTGGTACGACGGCGCCCACGGTCCCACGGCCGAGGTGGCCCAGCAGGCGGCGGACCACTGCACGACGTGCGGCTACTTCGTGCCCATGTCCGGGGCCCTGAGGGCGGTGTTTGGAGTCTGCGCCAACGCCTGGTCGCCCTCCGACGGCGCCGTCGTCAGCCTCGACCACGGCTGCGGAGCGCACAGCGAGACGCAGGCTCGGCCGGAGGATGCCGCCCGCCACGGCCAGCCCATCGTCGACGAGCTGGCGGTCGACCTCCTGGTCTGAGGGGTAGCCGGATCTGAGGGGGTCCTGAGGGTCGCACCCTCAGGCCTCGGACGCGTTGCCGCGCCCGCGACGCACGTACGCATACCCGGCGAGTCCCAGCCCCAGGCCGGCCACGGCGCCCCACGGCCACCAGGACCGGGCGTCCTCGTGGAGGGCGGGCACGAGCAGGATCACCGCCAGGGCCACCAGCCACAGCCCGAGCCCCACCTCGATGATCCGCGGCATCGGGACGGGCAGGGGCTCCAGCGCAGGCCGGGCCTCGGTCGGCTGCTGCTCGCTCATCACCTCAGCGTAGGCGCACCCCGGCGATTCGACCTCACCGAACCGTGGCGGCATGACCGTCGGCGCCATGGCGAGAACCTCCACGGCACCCCGTCGCCCCAGCGACCCGCCGCCCGGCTTCACGCTGGACCGGTTCTTCACCGTCAGCGCGCGGGGGTCGACGCTGGCCCGGGAGCTGCGCGGCGGTCCCCTCACCATCGTGCTCATGCCCTTCACCTACTCCATCACCGCGGGCATCGGCGCCGGGTTCGTGACCTACGTCTTGATCAAGCTCGGCCGCGGCCACTCGCGGGTGATCCACCCGCTGCTCTGGCTGATCGCGGCGCTGTTCGTCGTCGACTTCGCCATCAACCCCCCTGAAGACGCTGCTGCACATCAGCTGAGGCCCGAGGTGCGCGTTCGTTGGGGGGCGGATGCGCAGGGGGTAGATCGTTAGCACAGGTAATGAGTTAGGCTAATGACCGATGGAGACCCGCACCACCCTCACCGCGCAGCAGCTCACCCGCATGGCGACTGACCTGCGACTGGCCTGTATGCGCATCAGCCGCCGGGTCCGCTACGAGTCCAGCCACGACGTGGCCCCACACCAGTTCTCGGTGCTCTGCCGTCTTGAAGAGACACCGCGGACCCCGGGTGAGCTCGCCGACATCGAACGGGTGGCCAAGCCCAGCATGACCCGCACGCTCGCGGCCCTGGTGGAGCGCGGCCTCGTCGGGCGGCAGGCCGACCCGACCGACGGACGCCAGGTCATCGTCTCGATCACCGCGGAGGGCCGCGCCTCGGTGCGCTCGATCCGGCGCCAGCGAGATGCCTGGATGGCCAGCCGGGTGGCGAACCTGACGCCGGAGGAGCAGGACGTGCTCCAGCGGGCCGCCGTCATCCTCGACAAGGTCGCCGGACAATGAGCCCCACCTGGGCCTCCCTGCACGTCCGCAACTACCGGATCTACGCCACCGGTTCGGTCGTCTCCAACGTCGGCACCTGGATGGGGCGGGTCGGCCAGGACTGGCTCGTCCTCACCCAGCTGACGAACCACTCAGCCAGCGCGCTCGGGCTTGTCA
>JALZBI010000053.1 GCA_030947565.1 Actinomycetota bacterium | reverse complement strand
TCGATCGCCGACCAGCTCATCGCCACGGGCACCGCTCAGCACGCCTACATCGGCGTGAGCGCCGCCGACACCACGGTGACCGACGGCAGCTCGAAGCGGCAGGCGGCGCTCGCCAAGGCGGTGTCGGCCGGCTCCCCGGCCGCGGCCGCCGGGTTGCAGGCCAACGACGCCGTCATCGCCATCGACGGGAAGGCGGTCGACTCCTCCGAGTCGCTCGTCGCCAACATCCACGAGCACAAGGTCGGTGACGTCGTGACCCTCACGGTGATCCGCGGCTCGCAGAGGCAGGATCTCAAGGTCACCCTGGCCGCCCGTCCCGGCTAGGGGGAGGGAGCCGGTGCGCCTTCCTGGTTCGCGCTGACCGGTTACCTCCGAAGGGCCTTTCACAGGTAGATTGACGCGCTCCTTTCGAGCAGCGCCCCCTGTGGAAGGCCCTTCGTCATGCCCGACCATCCTCAGGGCGAGCTGGCGCGCGAGCAGGCGTACCTCGCCCACGCCCGCCGCGAGCTCGCCCGTATGCGCGAGCACACCCTCGGGATGCCGGCGTCCGGCGGCGACCGGGTGTCAGCCGAGTTCCTCGCCGCGACCCTGCACCGCCGGGCCGCCCAGCTCGTCGACGACCCCACCACCGCCTTGTTCTTCGGCCGCCTGGACCTCGAGCACCCTGAGCACCACGTCGGGGGCGCCGGACCTCCGGATGTCACCCGGGGCGCCGAGCCCACGGAGCGTTGGTACGTCGGTCGCCGCCACGTCAACGACGAGCGCGGCGACCCGGTCGTCATCGACTGGCGCGCCGACCTGTCCGGAGCGTTCTACCGGGCCTCGCCGGCCAACCCGATGGGGGTACGGCTGCGTCGCCGGTTCGGGCTCGACCGCGGCCGGCTGACCGCCTACGAGGATGAGCACCTCTCCGCTCCTGAGCCGACCGACCTCCCTCCCGGCGGCCGGAGCCGGATCCTTGCCGCCGAGATCGAGCGCCCCCGCGTCGGCCCGATGCGCGACATCGTGGCCACCATCCAGCCGGAGCAGGACGAGATCGTGCGGGCCGACGCGGCGACGACGGTATGCGTCCAGGGCGCGCCCGGCACCGGCAAGACCGCGGTGGGCCTGCACCGCGCGGCATGGCTGCTGTACGCCTTCCGCGACCGGCTCGCCCGCTCGGGCGTCCTCGTCGTCGGCCCCAACCGGGCCTTCCTCGACCACATCGGCGCGGTCCTGCCCGCGCTCGGCGAGGTGGAGGTGCGGCATACGACCGCGGAGGAGCTCGTGGCCGGAGGGGTCGCGGTGCGCGCCCTCGATCCCACGCCGGTGGCGGTGCTGAAGGGTGACATCCGCCTGGCGGAGGTGCTGCGCCGAGCCGTGTGGTCGCAGGTGCGGAGCGCGCCGGACGCCCTCGTCGTGCCGCGGGGCGCATACAAGTGGCGCGTCCCGGCGTACGACGTCGACGAGGTGCTGGCCGAGCTGAGGGCGCGCACCATCCGCTACGAGGCGGCCCGGCAGGTGCTTCCGCAGCGACTGGCCCACCACGTACTCCTCGCGATGGAGCGCAGCGGCGACTCTCCCGACGACCGTGTGCAGGACACGGTGGCGCGGTCCACGGCCGTGCGGGCCTATACGGCGACGGTGTGGCCGAAGCTCGACCCGCGCCAGGTGCTCTACCGGCTGTTCTCATCGTCCGAAGAGCTCGCCGCGAGCGCCGACGGTCTGCTCAGCCCCGAGGAGCAGCGGATATTGTTATGGGAGAAGCCCGCTCGCGGCAAGGGATCGGCGCGATGGTCGGTCGCCGACGCGGTGCTGCTCGACGAGCTGGCCGACCTGCTGGACCGCACCCCGAGCCTCGGCCACGTCGTGCTCGACGAGGCGCAGGACCTCTCCCCCATGCAGCTGCGGGCCGTCGGCCGACGCTGTTCGACCGGGTCGGCGACGGTGCTCGGCGACATCGCCCAGGGCACCACGCCGTGGGCGACGGACTCCTGGGCGACCTCCCTCGGGCACCTGGGAAAGCCGGACGGCCATATCGAGGTGCTCGACCGTGGGTTCCGCGTGCCGGCGTCGGTCATCGACTTCGCGGCCCAGCTGCTGCCGACGATGGCGCCAGGCCTCGGGGCGCCGGTGTCGGTGCGCGACAACCCCGGCCGGCTCGACCTCGTGCGGGTCGCGCCGGGAGACGTCGCCGCGCGGGTGGCGGACGTGGTGGCCGAGATGGCGGGCGAACCCGGCTCGGTGGGGATCATCGCTCCGGCCGCTCTCGTGGCTCGGATCGGTGCGGCGCTCGACGCGGCCGGGATCGGGCATGGCGTGCTCGGTGCCGACCACGGCGACGTCGACCACCAGGTCGACCTCGTCCCGGCGACCGTCGCGAAGGGCCTCGAGTTCGACCGGGTGGTCGTCGTGGAACCGGCCGCCATCGCCGCCGACGAGCCCGACGCCCGCACCGGTCTGAGGCGCCTCTACGTCGTCCTCACCCGGGCGGTCTCGGCCCTGACCGTCGTGCACGCGCAGGACCTCCCGGCCGAGCTCGGCTGACCAGCGCCTAGGTCCCTCCGGTCCGGGACCATGCGGGTGGACCGAGTCTGAAATGTCCACCGAAAGCTCGGACATACGTGGCTAGGACCAGCCCGTCGGACCGTTTGACACACTGCTGCGGTGCCGGCGCTCATCACGTGGTGGACCCAGGACATCGCGGCGCTGGCGCCCGGCGCCGACCCGGAGGCCGTGGCTGCGGTGGGTGCCGACCTCCTGGCTCGATGGACCGAGCCACGCCGGCGCTACCACGGGGCGCGGCACCTCGTGGAGATGTTCTGGGCCTTGGACGACCTCACCGATGCCGGAGAGCTGAGCCACGAGGACGCCACCGTCGGCCGCGTCGCCGCCTGGCTGCACGACGCCGTCTACGACCACGCGGCCGCGCCGGGAGCCAACGAGGCGGCCAGCGCGGCGCTGGCGGGCGAGGTGCTCCCCGGGCTCGGCCTCGACCCACCGGCCGTGCGCACGGTCGTCGACCTCGTCAAGATGACGGCTGACCACCTGGGCGCCGAGGGTGACGCGCTGCAACGGGCGTTCCACGACGCCGACCTGTGGATCCTCGCCGCCGACGAGGAGCGGTTCGACGACTACTGCGGACAGGTGCGCGAGGAGTACGCGTCGGTGCCGGATGCGATCTTCGGCCCCGCCCGCGCGACCATCCTTCGCGAACTGGTCGGCTCGGCGGGCCTCTACCTCACCGCCTATGGCCGGCGGCACTGGGACGGGCCGGCCCAGGCGAACCTCACTCGCGAGCTGGCCCGACTGGCGCTGGTGTCGGACTGACCGCCGTCAGCGAGCAGCCAGCGCCACGACGTCGTCCACCTGCCGCAGCGCCAGGTCGAGGTCGGGTCCGGGGAAGAGCGCCACGGACGACGCGCCCGCCTCGGCCATGAGCGCCAGATGCTCGGCGGCGTCGTCGCGGGTGCCGATGGGGCCGATCCGCACCCACCAGTCTCGCGGCATACCGACGACGCCGTCCGGGCCTCGGGTGCGGGCCAGCTCGGCGAGGTCGTCGTGGAAGGGCAGCTGGCGCAGCCCCGTGCCCTCGGCCGTCTCGAGGGCTTCGACGACGAGCGGAGCCATCGCCCGGTGGGCCTCGCGAGCGTCCGGGGCGACGACCGCCGAGGCGAAGCAGGCGACGGTGAAGTCGGGGCCGGCCGCCGCGGTCTCCCGCGCCCACCTGGCGTAGTCGGGGGGACACAGGCCCGCCAGCACCACCCCGTCGGCCACCCGGCCGGAGAGGGCGACCGACTTCGGGCCGCGCACGCCGGCCAGGACAGGCGG
This sequence comes from Actinomycetota bacterium, assembly GCA_030947565.1. Lineage (GTDB taxonomy): Bacteria > Actinomycetota > Actinomycetes > Actinomycetales > Dermatophilaceae > Lapillicoccus. The sequence continues at coordinate 6,298 of JALZBI010000053.1, read as the reverse complement.
CACCGGGTCGGGGACGTGCTCCAGCCGGACCCGGTCGAGATGGACCGTGCGGCCGGCGACGGTGACCTCCTCGCCGCGGAGCAGCCGGCGGACCGCGGTGAGCACCTCGTCGAGGGTCGTCAGCGGCGACTCGGGGCGGACCCCCATCTGCGCCATCCACGACTGGATGCCGTGGCCGATGCCGCCGATGACCCGCCCCGGGCCGATGCTGGCCAGCGTGGCGATCTCCATGGCGCTGATCGCCGCGGTGCGGGCGACGGCCGGCAGGATGCCGAGACCGACGGTGAGGCGGTCCGTGACGGCTAGCGCGGCCGCGGCGAGGGGTGGGGCGGTGGTGAAGAAGCAGTCCTCGATGAGCCACAGCTCGTCGACCCCGCCGGCGTCGAGCCGGCGCGCGAACTCGGTCACCGCCGACCCGGGGAAGGTCCGGTCGAAGCACATCCCGATCGCCATCTGGTCAGCCATGTCCTCGACGCTAGGGCACGGCGCCGACAGGCCCTACCCGAAGAGCCGGGGCACGAGCGGCCACCAGAACTCATGACCGCACAGGGCCTCGAAGTCCGCCGGCGTCACCCACCGCCAGCCGTCGACGTCAGGCTCCGAGGCGGACAGCTCCGGGCCGGCCAGCGCGAGTCGGGTGCGGAACACCTGGAGGTAGCTGCGGCCCGCCGGCCACCGCCCACGGACCTCACCGTCGACCTCGAACCGCTCGTACGCGCATACCTCGAGATCGGCGGCCGTGAGGACGAGGCCGGTCTCCTCGCGTACCTCCCGCACCGCGGCGTCCTCGGCCGACTCCCCTGGTTCGAGCCACCCTCCTGGCGACCCCCACGAGTCACGCCGGGGTGAGTGCACCACGGCGAACCCCCCGTCGGCGTCCTGGACGAAGACCATGGCCGCGAAGACGCCGGGCGTGGTCACCGGACGGTCGGACACGAGCAGGTCGACGGCCGCCCGGGTGCCGTCGGCGAAGACCAGGGCCGGTATGCGCGCCACCGGCCGGTCGCCCTGCCGCTTGCGCAGCCGCAGCCCGCTGGCGATGAGCCGGCGCACGACCTCGGCTCCGGTCGTGGACGTCGCGCCGGCGGCGACGACCGCGGCATATCGCTGCGCCGGCACGTCGTAGTGGTCGCCGTGGTGGGAGCGCGGGTGCAGACCGGCCCGACGCGCGAAGTCGTGCAGCTCGTCGAACGAGGTGTCGCTGACGAGGTGCGCGAAGACGGTGCCGTGCCGGGGCCACATCGGCTGGTCGATCCAGATGGTCATCGCGGCTGACGTTACTGGGCCTGTGGACAAGGTCGCGGACGGGCCGGCGGTACTGCCTAGCGTCGGGGGCAACAACCACCGCTCGAAAGGACATCCCATGTTCACCGTCGACACCGACCGCATCCAGACCGCCGCGTCCGACATGTCCAGCATCGCCGGCGAGATCGAGTCGTCCGTCGCCGCGATGCACGCCCGGCTGACGTCACTCGAGGGCTCGTGGACCGGCGCCGCCGCGACCGAGTTCCAGGGCCTGGTCAGCGAATGGGCGGCGCTGCAGGACCGGGTGCGCGCCGACCTCGCCCAGATCGCCGCCCTGACGTCGCGGGCCAGCGGCACCTACGCCGAGACCGAGCAGGGGGTGCGCGGCCTCTTCGCCCACTGATGGGGACGCTGCTCGGGCGCGTCTGCGCTCCATGACCAGCATCCAGATCAAGGACGTTCCTGAACACACCCATGCCGTGCTGCGACAGCGGGCGGCTGCCGCGCACCAGTCGCTGCAGGAGTACCTCCGGTCCTGGCTCGTGGCCGAGGCAGACCGGCCGACCCTCGACGAGGTCCTCGACCGAGCGGGGGGACACGCAGCCGGCTCCGTGACGCTCAGTGAGGCCGTCGAAACGTTGCGCCACGAGCGTGCTGGTCGTTGACGCCAGCGTGCTCGTCGTCGCGCTGGCCGACGACGGGGCGGACGGGGTTGCGGCCCGCGCCCGACTGAGAGACGAGCACCTGTCCGCCCCCGAGCTGGTCGATCTGGAGGTGGCGTCCGTGCTGCGGCGTCAGGTAATGGCCGGCCGGATCGGCGCTCGACGAGCCGCCCTTGCGCTGACGGACCTGGAGTCGCTTCCCCTTCACCGGGCCTCCCATCGGGTCCTGGTTTCACGCTGCTGGGAGCTGCGCGAGACGGTGTCGGTGTACGACGCCGCTTACGTCGCGTTGGCCGAGACGTTAGGAGCGATGTTGTTGACGGCGGACGCTCGCCTCGGACGGGCGTCCGGGCCTCGGTGCCCGATCGAGGTGCTCACCCCCCGGTTCTGATGGTCAGGCTGCGTGCTGTCGGCCTGTCGGTGGGTGCGAGGACACTTGCGGGATGGATCGATCGACCGCACCCATCCAGGTCGTCTTCGACAGCGCCGACCCCGGCGTGCTGGCCCAGTTCTGGGCGGCGGCTCTGTCGCCCCGGGGCTACGTCATCCCCGGGCCACCCGGTGACTTCGCCGACTGGCCGGCGTTCCTCGCGGCCAACGGCGTCCCCGAGGAGCACTGGAACGACGCGTCGGCGATCGAGGCCGACGGGCAGCCCCGCATCTTCTTCCAGAAGGTGCCGGAGCCGAAGGCGGGCAAGAACCGCGTGCACATCGACCTCCTGGCCGGCGGCGGTCCCGCCGTGCCGGCCGAGACCCAGCGCGAGCGGATCGCCGATGAGGTGCGGCGCCTCGAGGGGCTCGGGGCTGTGACCGTGTGCGAGGCGTCCGGACTCGGTGTGCACTGGTGCGTCATGCAGGATCCCGAGGGCAACGAGTTCTGCGTCTGAACGCCGGCCGCGTTCCGGGGTCAGATCTCGACGTCCATCCCCGACCCGGGTCGCGCCTCGTCATCGTGTTCGGTCCCGCCACCGGGTCAGAGTGCGGGTCAGAGTGCGGTAGGTGCTGTCCGGACGACACCATCCGCACTCTGACTCGCACTCCGATGTGCACGCTGACTCGCGCGCTGAATGACGAAGGCGGCCCCCCGTCTGGGGAGCCGCCTCCGGTTGGCGCCGGTCGTGCAGGTCGTGCAGGTCGTGCAGGTCGTGCAGGTCGTGCAGGTGGTGCGGGTGGTGCTGGTGGTGCCGGTGGACTCAGAAGTCCATGCCGCCCATGCCACCGTCGCCACCGGGCATGGCCGGAGCGGCCTTCTCCGGCTTGTCGGCGATGACCGCCTCGGTGGTGAGGAACAGCGCAGCGATGCTCGCGGCGTTCTGCAGCGCCGACCGGGTCACCTTGACCGGGTCGTTGATGCCGGCCTTGAGCATGTCGACGTACTCGCCGGTCGCGGCGTTGAGGCCGTGACCCTTGTCGAGGCCGCGGACCTTCTCCGCCACGACGCCACCTTCGAGGCCGGCGTTGATGGCGATCTGCTTCAGCGGGGCCTGGGCTGCGACACGCACGATGTTCGCGCCCGTAGCCTCATCACCGTGCAGGTCGAGCTTCTCGAACACCGTGTTGGTCGCCTGCAGGAGAGCGACGCCACCACCGGCGACGATGCCCTCCTCGACGGCCGCCTTGGCGTTGCGCACGGCGTCCTCGATGCGGTGCTTGCGCTCCTTGAGCTCGACCTCGGTGGCCGCGCCCGCCTTGATGACGGCGACGCCGCCGGCGAGCTTGGCGAGGCGCTCCTGGAGCTTCTCGCGGTCGTAGTCGCTGTCCGACTTCTCGATCTCGGCCTTGATCTGGTTGATCCGGCCTTCGATCGCCGAGCGGTCTTCCTGGTCCTCGACGATGGTCGTGTCGTCCTTGGTGACGACGACCTTCCGCGCGCGGCCGAGCAGGTCGAGGTCGGCGTTCTCGAGCTTGAGACCGACCTCCTCGGAGACGACCTGGCCACCGGTGAGGATGGCGATGTCGCCGAGCATGGCCTTGCGACGGTCACCGAAGCCGGGGGCCTTGACGGCGACCGACTTGAAGGTGCCACGGATCTTGTTTACGACCAGGGTCGCGAGCGCCTCACCGTCGATGTCCTCGGCGATGATGAGCAACGGCTTGCCGGACTGCATGACCTTCTCGAGGACGGGCAGCAGGTCCTTGACCGAGGAGATCTTGCTGTTGACGACGAGCACGTAGGCGTCGTCGAGCACGGTCTCCATACGCTCGGTGTCGGTGACGAAGTAGTGCGAGATGTAGCCCTTGTCGAACCGCATCCCCTCGGTCAGCTCCAGCTCGAGGCCCATGGTGTTTGAGTCCTCGACGGTGATGACGCCTTCCTTGCCGACCTTGTCCATCGCCTCGGCGATGAGCTCACCGATCTGCTCGTCGGCGGCGGAGATCGAGGCGGTGGCGGCGATCTGCTCGCGCGTCTCGATCTCGGTCGCGCTGGCCAGCAGCTCGTCGGCGACGGCCTGCACGGCCTTCTCGATGCCGCGCTTCAGCGCCATCGGGTTGGCACCGGCCGCGACGTTGCGCAGACCCTCGCGCACCATCGCCTGGGCGATCACCGTGGCCGTCGTCGTGCCGTCACCGGCGACGTCGTCGGTCTTCTTGGCGACCTCCTTGACCAGCTCGGCGCCGATCTTCTCGTAGGGGTCCTCGAGCTCGATCTCCTTGGCGATGCTGACACCGTCGTTGGTGATCGTGGGGGCACCCCACTTCTTCTCGAGGACGACGTTGCGGCCCTTGGGGCCGAGCGTCACCTTGACGGCGTCGGCGAGGATGTTCATTCCTCGCTCGAGACCGCGGCGTGCCTCTTCATCGAATGCGATGATCTTGGCCATTCGGGTGGTTCCTCCCACGCGAATCGATGTGGAGACCACGTGGACGCCCGCGACGGACGGCACGGGTCCGGCACGCCCATGTTCGCGTGCGTTCGCCGAGCCTCGCCCAGTGGTCGAGTTGTCACTCTCAGGTCGAGAGTGCTAACGCCATTATTGGCACTCTCGTGCAGAGAGTGCAAACGCCGCGGTGCCCCGTCGCCCCTGGTGGTCGGACGCGCCCGCTCGCCGACGCATGGGGGGCGCATCACCCTGACAGAATCGCGGGTATGCCAGGGAGCAGCCCGTTCGTCGAAGTCGCCGACGGGGTCTTCCTGGCCCGCTACCGGCAGTGGGACGTCGGCGTCGGGCTCGTGGTCGGGCGGGACGCCGCGCTGGTCGTCGACACCCGCGCCGCGACCACCCAGGGGCGCGAGATCCTCGACGACGTCCGGGCGCTCGGTCTCGACGTGGGCGTGCGCCACGTCGTCAACACCCACGTGCACTTCGACCACACGTTCGGCAACCGTGCGTTCGGGGCCGCCACCGTTCACGCGCACGAGCGGGTAGACGAGACCTTCGTCGCCGACGCCGAACGGTTCAAGGCCCTCGTCCGCAGCGACCGGCACGATGCTCCCGAGCTCGGTTACACGGTGGCCGACCTGGACGACCTGCTCGGCACCGAGGTCCGGGGGCCCGACCAGACGTTCACCACGTCGGCGACCGTCGACCTCGGAGGCCGGTCGGTCGTTCTCACCCACGCCGGGCGCGGGCATACCGACGGCGACATCAGGGTGGTCGTCCCGGACGCCGGGGCGACCTTCCTCGGCGACCTCATCGAGGAGTCCGCCCATCCGGCGCTGGGTGGCGACTCCTATCCACTCGAGTGGGCGACCACACTCGACCGTCATCTGGCCGCCCTGCCCGGCGACCTGGTCCTCCCGGGCCACGGGCGACCGGTCAACCGGGCCTTCGTCGCGCGCCAACGCGACGAGCTCGCCGCGGTCGCCGCCGTCATCCGCGAACGCCACGCAGCCGGCATACCTCTGGTTGACGCGACGCGGGAGCCCGATGCCCGGCTGCCCTACCCGCTCGAAGGGCTCGGCGCGGCGTTCGAGCGCGGCTACGCGCAGCTGGACTAGACCGTCGCGACCGGGTCGTGCTCGCGCCGGGCCCGCACCACGAGGGCCTCGAGGCTGTCGTCGCGGTAGCCCTCACCGGTCGGCTCGCCCAGACTGAGGTCCAGCTCAGTGTGGACGGCTGCGACCTGGAACCCCAAGGCGTCGAGAGCCGTGAGGAAGACCGGATCCTCGGTCTGCAGCAGGTGGTGGACGTCGTCGTACTGGTCCGCCGTCATGGCCGCGTCGACCCATCCGGGGCCGAAGGTGAGCCAGGTCGTCGGCCGGGTGTTCGGGAACCCGATGTAGGCCGTGGTGCCGGTCTCGAGCCCCAGCCGCAGGGTCCGGGTCCAGGGCAGGTAGCTGGTCTGGCCCACCCAGGCCGAGTATGAGGTCATGCGCTCTGCGATAGCCATGCCGGAGAGGAGCCGACGGCGCGCCCCGGTGATACCTAGACCGTCGGTGGTGACAGGGC
>JALZBI010000296.1 GCA_030947565.1 Actinomycetota bacterium | reverse complement strand
GAACCCAGGCCAGCCCGGCCCCGGTCGTGGCTGCGAGGTTGGCGGCGGCCGCCAGGGCGCCGGGCACCATGGCCAGCCGCTCGCCGACGAGGATGACCCCGCCGTCGCGCAGCGCCTCGAGGGCGGCGTGGCCGGCCTTGCTCGCCTCCAGGTCGGTGAGGACCGTCGCCTCCCGCCCGGGGGCGGTCGGAAGCAGTCGGCCGGAGAGCTTGTCGAGCCCGCGGGTCGCGTAGGGGGCGACAGCGAAGACGGCCGTGCGCACCGCCCGGACGGCCTTGCGCAGCCGCAGGAAGACCATCGGCGACTCGTCCTCGGGCTCGAACCCGACCAGCAGCACGGCCTTGGCGTGCTCCAGGTCGGCGTAGGTGACGGCGCCCCCTTGCGGGCCGGTGGCAACGACGTGGCGGGCGAGGAAGTCCACCTCCTCGGCCGAGTGCGGCCGGGCTCGGAAGTCGATGTCGTTGGTGTGCAGCGCGATCCGCGCGAACTTGCCGTACGCGTACGCGTCCTCGACCGACACGCGGCCACCGACGAGCACGCCGGCACCCCGGGAGGCACGCAGGCCGGCCGCCGCCACGGCGAGGGCCTCCGGCCACCCGGCCGCGCGCAGCTCGCCGTCCTCGCCCCGCACGAGGGGCACCTCGAGACGGTCCGGCATGGTGGCGTACTGGAAGGCCCAGCGGCCCTTGTCGCAGTTCCACTCCTCGTTGACCGCCGGGTCGTTCAGGGCCATCCGGCGCAGCACCACGCCCCGGCGGTGGTCGGTGCGGATCGCACATCCCGACGCGCAGTGCTCGCAGACGCTCGGGGTGGACACGAGGTCGAACGGACGGGAGCGAAACCGGTAGGCCGCGCCGGTGAGCGCCCCCACGGGGCAGATCTGCACGGTGTTGCCCGAGAAGTAGGACTCGAAGGGCTGGTCCTGGTAGATGCCGACCTGCTGCAGCGCGCCGCGCTCGACGAGGGCGATGAAGGGGTCGCCGGCGATCTGGTCGGAGAAGCGGGTGCAGCGGGCACAGAGCACGCACCGCTCACGGTCGAGCAGGACCTGGCTCGAGATGTTGATCGGCTTGGGGTAGGTGCGCTTGATGTCCTCGAACCGGGAGGTGGCGCGACCGTTGCTCATGGCCTGGTTCTGCAGAGGGCACTCGCCGCCCTTGTCGCAGACCGGGCAGTCGAGCGGGTGGTTGATGAGCAGCATCTCCATGACGCCCTGCTGGGCCTTGTCGGCCACCGGCGAGGTGAGCTGGGTCTTGACCTGCATCCCCTCGGACACGGTGATCGTGCACGACGCCTGCGGCTTGGGCATCGGCCGCAGCGCCCCGTCCGGCCCGGGGGTGGCGATGTCGACGAGGCACTGGCGACACGCCCCGACCGGCTCGAGCAGGGGGTGGTCGCAGAACCGCGGGATCTGCAGGCCCACCTCCTCCGCGGCCCGGATGACCAGGGTGCCCTTGGGCACCGAGACGTCGAGACCGTCGATGGTGAGGGTGATGTCGTCGGGGCCCTTGGGCGGGCGCGCGTTGCCGCCGCTGCTGACCGCGTTGCCGCCCGCACTGGGGCTGGTCAACGGCGGCGACGCCGGGGTGGACGCGCTGGATACCGTCGAGCTCGTCATGCCGGCGCCGACTCCTTCTCCTGCGTGAAGCGACGGGCCGACAACGCCGACTCGTCGCGGTCGAACGGACAGCGGCCCAGGCTCAGGTGCTGGAGGTACTCCTCGCGGAAGTACTCGACGCTACTGGTGATGGGCGACGTCGCGCCGTCACCGAGCGCGCAGAACGACCGGCCGAGGATGTTGTCACAGATGTCGAGCAGCTTGTCGAGATCCACCTCGCTGCCCTCGCCCTGCTCCAGCCGCTCGAGGATCTGAGCCAGCCACCAGGTGCCCTCCCGGCACGGGGTGCACTTGCCGCAGGACTCGTGCCGGTAGAAGTCGGTCCAACGCTCGACGGCCCGCACCACGCACGTTGTCTCGTCGAAGATCTGGAGCGCCCGTGTGCCGAGCATCGAGCCCGCCGCCGCGACCGACTCGAAGTCGAGCGGCACATCGAGGTGCTGGTCGGTGAAGAGCGGGGTCGACGACCCCCCAGGGGTCCAGAACTTCAGCTTCTTCTGTGGGTCTCGCATGCCGCCGGCCATGTCGAGCAGCTCGCGCAGCGTGATGCCGAGGGGCGCCTCGAACTGGCCGGGCCGCTTGACGTGCCCCGACAGGCTGAAGATGCCGAACCCGGTCGACTTCTCGGTGCCCATGGCCTTGAACCACTCCGAGCCGTGCAGCAGGATCGGCGGGATCGACGCGATGCTCTCGACGTTGTTGACCACCGTGGGCCGCGCGTACAGGCCGGCGACCGCGGGGAACGGCGGCTTCAGCCGGGGCTGTCCGCGGCGGCCTTCCAGGGAGTCCAGCAAGGCGGTCTCCTCGCCACAGATGTATGCGCCCGCGCCGGCGTGCACGGTGACCTCGAGGTCGAACCCGCTGCCATGGATGTCCTTGCCGAGGTGGCCCGCGGCGTAGGCCTCCTCGACCGCCCGCAGGAGCCGGCGGTAGACGTGGACGAGCTCGCCGCGCAGGTAGATGAACGCGTGGTGGCAGCCGATGGCGAACGACGTGATCGCCACCCCCTCGATGAGGAAGTGGGGCGCCGCGAGCATCAGCGGGGTGTCCTTACAGGTGCCCGGCTCCGACTCGTCGGCGTTGACGACGAGGTAGCGGGGGCCGCCGTCCGGGGGCGGCAGGAAGCTCCACTTCAGACCGGTCGGGAACCCGGCGCCGCCGCGTCCCCGCAGGCCCGAGTCCTTGGCCATCGAGACGAGGTCGGCCTGCCCGGTCACCAGCGCCTTCTTCAGCGCCTGGTAGCCCTCGTTGTCCTCGTAGGTGGCCAGGGTCCACGACTCCGGGTGGTCCCAGAACTTCGTAAGGATCGGGGTCAGCACGGTGCTCACGCGGGGTCGCCCTTCTGCGTATTCCCGGTCGCGCGGTCGATGGCCGGTCCGTCGCCAGGCTGCTTGTCGGCGTCGTTGCTGGGGGTGTCGGCCGAGGACGTCAGGCCCGCGGCCAGACCGCCACGCTCACCGGCCGCGCTCGCGTCCGGTGAGTGCTCGGCGCCCGGCTCGTCCTTGCCCTTGTCACCGTCGTCCTCCGTGCCCGGAGCCACCCAGCCACGCTCATGCGCGAGGCGAAGCCCGACGAGGGAGGCCTCGCCGGCGCCGACACCCTCGTCGGCCCGGCCGTCACTGAAGCCGGCGAGCACCCGGGAGACCTGCTTGAAGGTCGCGACCGAGCGGGCACCGCGGGTGGGGACCACGGTCTCCCCGGCGCGCAGGTCGTCGACGAGCTGCTTGGTGGACTCGATGGTCTGGTTGTCGAAGAACTCCCAGTTGGCCATGACGACCGGCGCGTAGTCGCATGCGGCGTTGCACTCGACGCGCTCGAGGGTGACCTTCCCGTCCGGCGTCGTCTCGTCGTGTCCCACGCCGAGGTGGTCGCTCACGGCCTCCCAGATCTGGTCGCCACCCATGATCGCGCACAGGGTGTTGGTGCAGACGCCCACGGTGTACTCGCCGTTGGGGTGTCGCTTGTACTGCGTGTAGAACGTCGCCACGCCGGAGACCTCTGCGGTCTCCAGGTCGAGGCGCTCGGCGCAGAAGGTGATCCCGCGGCCCGACACATAACCGTCGACACTCTGCACGAGATGCAGCAGCGGCAGCAGCGCCGACCGCGCCTGGGGGTAACGGGCGATGACGGCGTCGGCGTCGGTATGCAGCTGGGCCAGCACGTCGTCGGGGTAGGGCGTCTTGCTCGAGGCGGGGACGTTGAGGTGACCGGATGCCTGCTGGCCCGCGGTCGCGTAGTGGTTCAACATCAGCGGTCCACTCCTCCCATGACGGGGTCGATGGAGGCCACGGCCACGATGACGTCGGCGATCTGGCCGCCCTCGCACATCGCCGCCACGGCTTGAAGGTTGTTGAACGA
>JALZBI010000295.1 GCA_030947565.1 Actinomycetota bacterium | reverse complement strand
CTCCTTCGGTCGATCGCGGGTCGGGAGTCGCGGTATCGGGTTCGCGACCCCGGGACCCCCTACCCGCCGGCGGTCAGAGCTGCGGAAACCAGATGCCGATCTCCCGGGCCGCCGACTCCGGCGAGTCTGACCCGTGGACGATGTTCTGCTGGACCTTCAGGCCCCAGTCGCGCCCGAGGTCGCCGCGGATCGTGCCCGGTAGTGCGGCGGTCGGGTCGGTGGCCCCGGCCAGCGCCCGGAACCCCTCGATGCAGCGGTGCCCCTCGATGACCACGGCGGTCACCGGCCCGGACGACATGAACTCCACGAGCGGCTCGTAGAACGGCTTGCCCTCGTGCTCGGCGTAATGACGGGCCAGCCGCTCGCGGTCCGGCGTGGTGATGCCCAGCGCGACGAGGGCATACCCCTTGGCCTCGATGCGCCGCAGCACCTCCCCCGTCAACCCACGCGAGAAGCCGTCGGGCTTGACCAGGACCAGGGACCGCTCCGTCGTCGTCACGGGCGCGAGCCTAGCGGGACGTGACTCACCCTCAACCCGACAGGAGCCGCACCATCTCGGCGTAGCCGCGCTGGCGGGCGTGGTCGAGGGCGGTGCGGCCGTCCCGATCACGGACGCCCCGGTCGACACCGGCCTCCACCAGCCGCGCGACGACCTTCTGGTGCGCCTCGTCACCGCGGCCGAGGATGACTGCCTCGAGCAGCGCGGTCCAGCCCAGGGAGTTGACGTGGTCGAGGTCGACCCCGGCCCGGATGACCCGGTCGACGATCTGGAGGTAGCCGCGGTCGGCCGCCCGGATGAGCGCCGTGCCGTTGAACCGGTCCTTGGCGTTGACGTCGGCCCCGTGGGCCAGTGTCAGCTCGACGAGGCGTGGGTCGTCGCCGACCTCGGCGGTCGAGATCAGGTAGGCGCTCTGCGTGGTGCGGTCCTTGTGGTTGACGTCGGCTCCGGCCGCGACGAGGGCGGCGGCGACGTCGAGGTGGTTCCTGTATGCCGCACGCACCAGGGCGGTGGCCCCCTCACCGTCGGTGGTGCGCACGTCCGCGCCGTCGGCGAGCGCGGCCCGGGCCGCCGGCAGGTCCCCGGCTGAGGCGGCCGTGATGAGGTCGCGGCTCGTCTGGTCGGCCGACCGTGTCGACGTCGTCATGGCAATGGTCGTTGGGGCGTTGGTCGACGTGGCGGTCGTCGACGTGGCGGTCGTCGACGTGGCGGTGGTCGACGGGGCGGTGGTTGACGTGAAGGTGGTCGACGTGGCGGTGGGCGTCGCGGTCGTGGCGGTCGGCCCCGGGCTCGTTGGAGCGGCGGAGCAGGCTCCCAGCACGGCGGCCGCCGCCCAGCCCGCCGCCAGCCGCCTCACCGGCCGGCCTGGATCGCGTCGATCCGCTGGCCCTGCCACAGGCACGTCACCCAGAGAGCGGTGAACATCAGTCCCACGACGAGCATCATCGGCACGACCAACGCGCAGAGGAAGGTGGCCACCTGGAGCACCCAGCCCAGCGTCACCCCATACGGCCGGCGCATCAGCCCAGCCGTGAGCAGGCACAGCACCGCGAGTCCGCTGCCGACGAGCAGGTAGGTCGTGGCCGACCGGTTGTCCGCGGCGGCGCCGAGCGCTCGGGCGACGAGAGCGCCGAGGAAGACGGCGATCGACTGCCCCACGAGCACCACCGCGCCCATCCGCCAGGTGAACTTCCCGGGGACGCCGTAGAACAGGAGCGCGGCCATGGCACGAGCGTATGCGTCGCCCGGCGGTCAGGTGTCGTTGGCGCCGAGCAGGAGCCGCGCGTCCGCGGCGGTGACGACGGACCCGGTCACCAGGACCCCGCCGCCCATGCCGTCCTCCTCCGCCAGGGTCACGGCCTGGTCGATGGCGTCGGGCATGAGGTCGACGACGGTGACCCGATCCGCACCGAAGTACTCGACGGCGATCGCGCCCAGCTCCCGCGGGGGGATCGAGCGCGGCGACGTGTTGCGGGTGATGACGATGTGGTCGAGAGCCGGCTCGAGGATCTCGAGCATCGCGGCTGGGTCTTTATCGGAGAAGATCGCGACCACGCCGACCAGCGTGGTGAAGGTGAACGCGTCGGCGAGCGCCCCACGCAGCGCGGTCATCCCCGCCGGGTTGTGCGCCGCGTCGACGAGGACGGTCGGCGAGCGGCGGACGATCTCGAGCCGGCCGGGGCTGGTGACGCTGGCAAAACCCTCGCGGACGACATCGGGGTCGAGGCGCTGCTCCCCGCCCCCGACGAACGCCTCGACCGCGGCCAGCGCCGTGGCGGCGTTGCTGGCCTGGTGCTCGCCGTGGAGTGGCAGGAAGACCTCGGTGTACTCGCCGGCCAGCCCCCGGAAGGACAGCTGCTGGCCGCCCAGGGCGACCTCGCGCGCCATGACCCCGAAGTCGATGCCCTCGAAGACCATCCGGGCGCCCACCTCCTCGGCGCGCTCGGCCAGGATCTCGGCCACGTCGCGCTCCTGCACCGACGAGACCGCGATGGCGCCGGGCTTGATGATTCCCGACTTCTCGGAGGCGATCTCCTCCACCGTCGACCCCAGCAGCCGGGTGTGGTCGATGGCCACCGGCGTGATGACCGCAACCTGGCCGTCGGCGACGTTGGTGGCGTCCCAGGTGCCACCGAGCCCGACCTCCACCACGGCGACGTCGACCGGCGCATCGGCGAACGCGGCATACCCCAGCACCACCGACAGCATGAAGAAGTTGAGCCGGCTGCCCCCCTCGGCGACGGATCGTCGGTCGACCAGCTCGACGACCGGCAGCACCTCGTCGTAGACCTCGATGAGGCGCTCCGGCGAGATGGGGTCGCCGCCGATGGTGATCCGCTCCCGGAACGAGTGCAGGTGCGGCGAGGTGAACCGGCCGCTGTTGAGGCCCATGGCCCGCAGCAGCGAGTCGATCATCCGGGTCGTCGAGGTCTTCCCGTTGGTGCCGGTGAGGTGGATGACCGGGTAGCTGCGCTGTGGGTCGCCGAGCAGGTCCATGACCTGCTGCACGGTGGCGAGCGACGGCTCGATCACCGTCTCGGGCGCCCGCCCGAGGATCTCGCCCTCGACGTCGAGCAGACGGCGCAGGACTGCCGGATCGGGTGTGCTCATCCCGCTCGGGCTGGTCATCGTCGCGCCGCCTTCACGAGGATCCGGGCCATATGCCCGTCGCCGACGGTGACCTCGGCGACGCCTTCGCCCGGGGGCAGGTCGTCGAGGTTCGGGGAGGAGCCGAACTGGGTGGCCAGCGTCTCCCCCACGAGATGCGCCTGATGCTCGATCGTGGCGTCGAAGACCTCGGCGTCACCGGTGACGGTCAGCGAGATGCGGTTGCTCACGTGCAGGCCGGCATCGCGTCGGGCCTGCTGGACGGCACGGACCAGGTCGTTGGCCAGTCCCTCGCGCGCCAGGTCGATGGTCACGTCGGTGTCGAGGGCGATGAGACCGCCACCGTGCAGCCGGTGGTGGTGGAGCTTCTCCCGGCCCTCCGCGTAGGACTGCTCCAGCTCGAACTCCCCTGCCTCTAGGCGGATCCCCGCCGCGTAGACCTCACCGTCGTCGCTGACCGACCAGTCGCCGGACTTACTGGCCCGGATCACCGTCTGGACGTCACGCCCGAGACGTGGCCCGGCGGCACGCGCGTTGACGACGAGGCGCTGGGTCGACCCGAACCCGGCCGCCTCCGCCTGGTCGATGCCGAGCAGCCGGACCTCCTTGACGTTGACCTCGTCGCGGATGAGGTCCGAGAACTGTTCCAGGGCAGCGGGATCAGCGGTCACCACCGTGAGGGACGGCAGCGGCAACCGGGCGCGGAGCCGCTCCGCCTTGCGCAGCGCCGACGCGGTGGAGCAGATCTCGCGGGCCCGGTCCATCGCAGCGACGAGCTCTACGTCGGCGGGGAGCTCCTCGTAGGACGGCCAGTCGGTGAGGTGCACCGACCGCTGGCCGGTCAGCCCGCGCCAGATCTCCTCGGTGGTGAGC
>JALZBI010000294.1 GCA_030947565.1 Actinomycetota bacterium | reverse complement strand
GGCCGTGGGCGTGCAGCCGGCGCTGCTCGGCGCCGCGCTGCTCGGCGAGCTCGTGGCGGGCGGGGCGGCATACGTGCTGACGGCCCAGCTGCGGCTGCGGTTCCGGCGCCGCTGACGTGCCCGTTGCGTGATGGCGAAGGTGAGGGTCCGATGAGAGCCGTCGTCGTCGGTGGGGGCATCGTCGGGCTGGCCACCGCCCGGGCCCTGGCGCTGCGCGGCGACGAGGTCACGGTGCTGGAGAAGGAGCCCGCGCTCGCCACGCACCAGACGGGCCGCAACTCCGGAGTCATCCACTCCGGCGTCTACTACCCCCCCGGCAGCGTCAAGGCTCGGCTCGCGGTGCGGGGCGCCGCCTCGATGACGGCCTACGCGACGGCCCACGGAGTCCTCGTCGAGACCACCGGCAAGCTCGTCGTAGCCAGCTCGCCCGAAGAGCTGCCGGGTCTGCGCCGTCTCGCCGAGCGGGCGACGGCCAACGGCGTGCCCGCCCACCTCCTGTCGTCCACCGAGGCCGCCGACTACGAGCCTTACGTCCGCTGCGTCGGCGCCCTTCGGGTCGAGACCACCGGCATCGTCGACTACCACGGGGTATGCCGGGCGCTCACCGCCGACCTCGGGGCCGCCGGTGGCGTCGTGCGGCTGTCCACCGCCGTCGAGCGGGTGCTGGATGGGCCCGCCGCCGGTCCGCTGCGGGTGCGGACCGGCTCCGGGGACGAGCTGGAGGCCGACGTGCTCGTCGCCTGTGCGGGCCTTCAGGCCGACCTGGTGGCCCGCGCCTGCGGGGTGGACCCGGTGGCCCGGATCGTGCCGTTCCGCGGCGAGTACTACATGCTCGCGGCCCACCGCGAACATCTGGTGCGCGGCCTGGTCTACCCCGTGCCCGACCCCCGGTTCCCCTTCCTCGGGGTCCACCTGACCCGGACCGTGCACGGCGGCGTCCACGCCGGGCCCAACGCGGTGCTGGCGCTGCGGCGCGAGGGCTACACGTGGCGTGACGTCGACCTCGCCGAGCTGCGCGATGCGCTGGCCTGGCCAGGGCTCTGGCGGCTGGGGCGGCGGCACGCCGTGTCCGGGGCCCGGGAGGTGGTGCGGTCCCTCTCCCGCGCGGCCTTTGCCCGCAGCGTGGCGCGGCTCGTCCCTGGGATCGCCCCTGCCGACCTCCTGCCCGCGCCCGCCGGAGTGCGGGCGCAGGCGCTCCGGCGCGACGGCACCCTGGTCGACGACTTCCTCGTGCAGAGCGCGCCGCGACAGGTGCACCTGCTCAACGCGCCGTCGCCGGCCGCCACGGCCTCGTTGGAGATCGCCCAGCATCTCGTGGGCCTCGTCGACGACACGGCCGTTGACCGGTGATCGCCGACGGCTGAGCTCTGACCGGGCTACGCGGTTCAGAGCTCGACGAGCGACCCGAAGATGCTGCGCTGCCGCTGCTGGTTGCAGGCCGCCTGGGCCGTGCCGGTGTTGGCGCCGCCCATGCAGTCCTCGTACTGCTTCTGCGGGCCGTAGAAGGCGACCTGGGTCAGGGCGCCCACGAGCAGCACCGCGGAGAGGCCCAGCGCGATGGCCGGGCCGAAGCGGGTGAAGGCGCTGGCCGAGACCTTGGAGAGCCGCCGGATCTCCCGGATGGAGGCGAAGACGGCCACGCCGAGCGGGACGACGATGACGGCGCGCTGCGGCAGGGGCAGGCCGCCACCCAGCAGGATGAGCAGGAAGAGGCAGGCGATGGTCAGCGAGTAGCGGCCCCGTCTCTGGATCTCCTCCTTGCTGACCGATCTCGCCACGTTCGCCCCCTCACGTCCCGTTGGTCAGGTCATCCTCGCCCATGACCGCGGCTCGTCGCGGCCCACCGCGCACGTCACCCCAACGTCCTGGCCCGGCGTCGTGTCCCCGCGCCGTCTGGGTAGTGTTGTGGAACGTGACGGATTCCCGGCAGGACACCCCGGGGGTGTCGGCCGAGCCCGTCGGGTCGGTTGTGGTCCTCGTCTCGGGCTCCGGGACCCTGCTACAGGCGCTGATCGACGCGGCCGCCGATCCCGCCTACGGCGTGCGGGTGGCGGCGGTGGGGGCCGACCGCGCCGACATCGAGGGGCTCGCCCGCGCCGAGCGCGCCGGCATACCGACGTTCGTCTGCCGCGTCGACGACCACCCGGACCGGGCCTCCTGGGATGCGGCGCTCGCCGACGCGGTCGCGGCCTACGGGCCGGCCCTCGTCGTCTCCGCCGGGTTCCTCAAGCTCGTGGGCCCGGCCTTCCTCGCCCGGTTCCGCGGCCGCTACGTCAACAGCCACAACGCCCTCCTGCCGGCGTTCCCCGGCATCCACGGCCCCCGCGACGCGCTGGCCTACGGCGTCAAGGTCACCGGCGCCACGCTGTTCGTCGTCGACGAGGGCGTCGACACCGGGGCGATCGTCGCCCAGGTGGCCGTACCCGTGCTCGACCACGACACGGTCGAGGTGCTCACGGAGCGCATCAAGCAGGTCGAGCGTCCCCAGCTCGTCGAGGTCGTGGGCCGGATGGTCCGCGACGGGTTCACCGTCACCGATCGGAAGGTCACCATCTCGTGAGTACGCCCGTCCCCGCCGACGCGTCCGATACGGGGCGCCGCCCCATCCGCCGCGCGCTCGTCTCGGTCTACGACAAGACGGGGCTACCGGAGCTCGCGAGCGCGCTCCACGCCGCGGGTGTGGCTGTGGTCTCGACCGGGTCGACGGCCAGAACCATTGCCGCGCAGGGGGTGCCGGTGACCGCCGTCGAGGACCTGACCGGGTTCCCCGAGTGCCTCGACGGCCGCGTCAAGACCCTGCACCCCAAGGTGCACGCCGGCATCCTCGCCGACACCCGAAACCCCGAGCACCTGCGGCAGCTGGAGGAGCTCGGCGTCGAGGCGTTCGACCTCGTCGTGTCCAACCTCTACCCGTTCCGCGACACGGTGGCGTCCGGCGCCTCGGTCGAGGAGTGCGTCGAACAGATCGACATCGGCGGCCCCGCGATGGTGCGGGCCGCGGCCAAGAACCACGCGAGCGTCGCCATCGTCACCACCCCGCACGCCTACGGGCAGATCCTCGAGGCCCTCGAGGGCGGGGGCTTCACCCTCGCCCAGCGGCAGCGGCTCGCGGCCGAGGCGTTCGTGCAGACCGCCAGCTACGACGTCGCGGTGGCCAGCTGGATGGGCAACGTCGTCGCCGACACGAGCGGCGGCACCGGGTTCCCCGCGTGGACGGGGGCCACCTGGGACCGGGCGGAGGTGCTGCGCTACGGCGAGAACCCCCACCAACGGGCGGCGCTCTACCGCCACTGGCGCCCCGGCATCGCGCAGGCCGAGCAGCTGCACGGAAAAGCTATGTCCTACAACAACTTCGTCGACGCTGACGCGGCCGTGCGGGCCGCGAACGACCACGGCGACCAGCCCACGGTGGCGATCATCAAGCACGCCAACCCGTGCGGCATCGCCGTCGCCGACAGCCTCGTCACGGCCTACGAGCGGGCGCACGCCTGCGACCCGCAGTCGGCCTACGGCGGCATCATCGCCACCAACCAGACGGTCACCGCCGCCCTGGTGGAGAAGACCAAGGGCGTGTTCACCGAGGTGATCGTTGCTCCCGCGTTCGACCCCGATGCGCTCGCCCTGCTGCGGGCCCGCAAGAACCTGCGGGTGCTGCGGCTGCCGGAGGGCATGCAGCGCTGGCGCGACGCCATCGAGGTGCGGCCCATCAGTGGCGGCATCCTCGTCCAGTCCGTCGACCGGGTCGACGCCGTCGTGCGGGACGACGCCGGGGCAGTGACGGGAGGCGACGACCCGATGCACTGGCGCCTGGTCGCGGGGGAGCCCGCCGACGAGCCCACCCTCGCCGACCTCGCCTTCGCCTGGCGGGCCATCCGGGCGGTCAAGTCCAACGCGATCCTCCTGGCCAAGGACGGCGCCTCGGTCGGGGTCGGCATGGGCCAGGTCAACCGCGTCGACTCCTGCCGCCTGGCCGTCTCCCGCGCCGGCGCGGAGCGCGCGGCCGGGTCGGTCGCCGCG
>JALZBI010000293.1 GCA_030947565.1 Actinomycetota bacterium | reverse complement strand
TCGACTCTGACGCTGATGCGGGTCATCCTTGACTCCTTGGGTGGTCGGTAGTTTCAGATCGTGCGGGCTGGACTGGCTTCCGGCAACGGTTTTCGAGGAGACTGCGCCGAGCTGGCGGTGTCCGGCGACGAGTGGCTCGGCCCTTCCCGGTGCGAGTGGTCGGGCGAGGGATGGTGGATGGGGCCCGCGGCCGCGGTCAGCCGTGACCCTTCCCCACCCCAGCGCATCGCGACGATCTCGGCGGCGATGCTCACGGCCGTCTCCTCGGGCGTACGCGCCCCGAGATCGAGGCCGATCGGGCTGGAGAGGCGCGCGAGGTCGGGCCCGGTGAGGCCGGCCTCCCGCAGCCGGCTGAGCCGGTCGTCGTGGGTACGCCGTGACCCCATCGCGCCGATGTAGGCGACCTCCGGCAGCCGCAGCGCGACCTCGAGCAGCGGCACGTCGAACTTCGGGTCGTGGGTGAGGACGCACAGCACCGTCCGGCGGTCGACCCGGCCGGCGGCGGCCTCGGCCTCGAGGTAGCGGTGCGGCCACTCCACGACGACCTCGTCGGCCTCAGGGAACCGGCTGGCCGTGGCGAAGACCGGGCGGGCGTCGCACACGGTCACCGTGTAACCGAGGAACTTGCCGATCCGGGCGCAGGCCGCCGCGAAGTCGATGGCGCCGAAGACGAGCATCCGGGCTGCGGGGGCGTGGACGTCGACGAAGACCCGCATCCCCTCGCCCCGCCGCTCCCCGTCGGGGCCGTAGGTGAGAGTCTCGCTGTGGCCGAGCGCGAGCAGACCCTGCGCGTCGTCGGTCACGGCGTTGTCGAGCCGTGCGCTGCCGAGCGAGCCGAGCTGGCCCTCACCCCCGGCAGCGAGGTCGTCGGCCGCATGGACGACAAGCCGTCGGCCGACCCGAGCCGGGTCGGGGTGGGCGACCACGGTCGCGACGGCGACCGGTCGGCCCGACTCGATGTCGGCGGCGATCGCGCCGAGCTCGGGGTAGGTCTGCCGGTCGACCTTCTCGACGAAGAGGTCGAGGATGCCGCCGCAGGTGAGGCCCACGGCGTAGGCGTCCTCGTCGCTGACGCCGTAGCGCTGCAGGACAGGGGTGCCCGAGTCGACGACCTCCTGAGCCAGCTCATAGACGGCGCCTTCGACGCAGCCGCCGGAGACCGACCCGACCGCCTCGCCGCCGGGGCCGACGAGCATCGACGCGCCGGGCTGGCGGGGCGCGGACTTCCAGGTGGCGACGACGGTGCCGACGCCGACGGTCCGGCCGTCACGCCACCACTGCAGCAGCTCGGGGAGCACCTCACGCACGGGTGACCACCCCCGCCAGGTCGTCGAACGTCTGAAGCGAGTGGCCGGCGAGCAGGTGGTCGCAGTAGGGCAGCGCCGCGACGATGCCCTGCTGGATGGGCTGGTAGCCGGCCTTGCCCCGGTGCGGGTTGACCCAGACGACCCGGTGGGCCAGGGAGCGCAGCCGGCGCATCTGCTCGTCGAGCAGCTCCACCCCGCCGCGCTCCCAGCCGTCGCTGAAGATGACGACCACTGCGCCTCGGGCCATGCCCCGCTGGCCCCACCGGTCGAGGAACGCCTTGAGCGACTCCCCCAGCCGGGTGCCGCCGGACCAGTCGGGCACGACGTCACCGGCCGCGGTGAGCGCGCGGTCCGGGTCGCGCTGGCGCATCACCCGGGTCACGTGGGTGAGGCGGGTGCCCATGGTGAACACCTCGACCGTGCCTCTGCCGCCCTGTGGACCCCCGCTCCCTGCCCCCCCGCTCCACCGGTGGGCGAGGCGAAGGAGCGCGTCGGCGTACGAGCTCATCGACCCGGAGACGTCCACGAGCAGCACGACCCGGCGCGGGCGGGTGCCTCGGCGGCGCCAGGCGAGGCGGCCGGGCTCGCCCATCCGCTCGAGCTGGTGGCGCAGCGTGCGCCGCGCGTCCACCTCGCCGCGGTGCCATGCCCGGCGGCGGGCGGTGCGGCGGCGCGGGTCGGGACGGTGCAGGGTTGCGAACATCGTCGCCAACGAGGCCTTCTCGGCCGCGTTGAGCTGCGCGACGTCGCGGTGGCGCAGCACCTCACTGGCGCTAGCCGACGCCTGGAGCACGTCGGTCGCGTCCTCGGGGTCCCCGTCGCCGGCACCGGCCGGCCCCTCCTGGAGCGACGCCGGTCGAGGGCGGGGGGCGATCTGGGCGGGGCGGGGCACCGCGACCGGGTGGCGGCTGAACCAGCCGTCGAAGACCTGGTCGTAGCGCAGGAGGTCGTCAGGCCCGGAACAGAGCGTCGCGCGGCCCGCCCAGTAGGTCGCCGCCTCCAGGTCGAGACCGACGACGGCGACCGCCTCCAGGAAGCCGCTCTCCCGGTCGGCGGTGACCCCGAGACCGGCCGCGCGGAGGGCGCGGGCGAAGCCGAGGAGAAGGGCGTCAGGGGCGGTCGTCATCACCTCACACCCGCAGCATCTCGTCGAGACTGGCGCGCACCCGGTCGGCGTCCTCGCGGTATTTCACGGCCACGCCCAGGGTCGCCGCGGCCAGCTCGACGTCGAGGTCGCTGGCGCCCATCGCCTCGAGCGCTCGTGCCCAGTCGAGGGTCTCGGCCACGCCCGGTGGCTTGACCAGGTCGTCGCGGCTGCGCAGCTGCTGCGTGAGCCGCACCACCTGCGCGGCCAGCGCCGGGGCGACGTGGGGAGCGCGGCTGCGGACGATGGCGAGCTCCCGCTCGAGGCCAGGGTGGTCGATCCAGTGGTAGAGACAGCGCCGCTTGAGGGCGTCGTGCAGCTCCCGCGTGCGGTTCGACGTGAGGACGACGACCGGCGGTGTCGCGGCCCGCACCGTGCCGAGCTCGGGGATGGTCACCTGGTAGGTCGACAGGACCTCGAGCAGGAACGCCTCGAACTCGTCGTCCGCGCGGTCGACCTCGTCGATGAGCAGCACGGCCGGGCTCTCGCGCAACGCCCGCAGGACGGGTCGGGCGAGGAGGAACCGCTCGTCGAACAGCGACTTCTCCACCTCGCTCGTGTCGGTGCCCGGCCCCGAACCGGACGCGCCGTCGCCGCCGCTGACGCGCGCGGCGGTCTCGAGGGCCCGCAGGTGCAGGATCTGCCGGGGGAAGTCCCAGTCGTAGAGCGCCTGGGTGGCGTCGATCCCCTCGTAGCACTGCAGCCGGACGAGCGGGATGTCGAGCGCCTGGGCCAGAGCCTCGGCCAGGGCGGTCTTGCCGGTGCCGGGCTCGCCCTCGAGCAGGAGAGGTCGCTGGAGGGCCAGGGCCAGGTAGCCGATCGTCGCGAGCGCGTCGTCGACGAGGTAGCCCGTGGCCCCGAGCCGCTCGGCCAGGTCGGAGGCCGAGGCGACGGGTGGCGTCATGGCTCGATCATCACCCACCGTCGCGGGTTCGCGAACCGTTTCCCCGACCTGGTCGCCGGCATCCGCATCGATGTCTTCGCCCGTGGCCAGGTCACCGCACTCGACCGGCAGGACGTCGTGGCCCGTCAGGTAGTCGCGCGCGCCCTGGTCACCGGCCGCCGCCTCGGCCGCTCCCGCCCAGTGCGCGCGGCCCAGGACGACGGGGTGGCCGGGACGGCCTCGGTATGCCGCCCTCGCCAGGCTCCGGGGGTCGTCACCCGCCGCCGTGACCACGCGGCAGACGACGGGCGCCAGGACGTCCGGAAGATCAACGAGCGTCACTACGGCCGTGGTGGCCGTCGTGGCAGCGGCCTCGGCCAGGCCCCGGCGCAGCGAGGCCCCCATGCCCTCGGCCCAGTCCTCGGCCTCGACGATGCGCAGGCCGTCTCCTAGGGCGGACGCTTCCACCAGGCGCCGGGCCTCCTCGGCCCGAGCCCCCAGCACGACGACCACGGGGGAGCAGCCGGCATCGGTCAGTGTGCCGACCGCCCGCACGAGCCACGAGGTGCCGTCGGCGTCGTGGACGAGCGCCTTCGGCATACCCATCCGGCGGCCCGCACCGGCGGCGAGCAGCACCCCTACGGGGCGGCTGTCGTCGACGGACGACGCCGTCAACGCCGTCGACGCC
>JALZBI010000292.1 GCA_030947565.1 Actinomycetota bacterium | reverse complement strand
ACGGCGAAGTGGACTCCGCAGTGGATCAACAGCGCGTAGTTCGAGCTCAGGGCAGCGGCAGTCGAAGTCGACGGCAACGCTATTGGGGTCGAGGGCCCTTCGCAGGCCGCGACGAGAGCAAGCGCTCCCCCTGCCCCCCAGTAGGGAGGAAACCCTGAAGACAGGCCAGAAGACACGACATGGAGATGTCAAGGAGCTCGTTCTGGAGGGCGGACGGCGGTCGGTTTCGGCGACCCGTCATCGAGCTCGTGCCCGGAGGGAAGGTCCGTCAGGCGGGGCTGGCTCCCACGACTGGCCACCGCTCGCGCCACCAGGACCAGGAGCACAAGAACGATGCCTGCGGTGAAGGCCCAGATGACCCCGATGCTCCGCCAGAGCACCGCGAAGGGGATGAACCCGGCAAGAAACCCCAAGCCTCTTCAGAGGGAAACGCGCGATCGACTCATCACATCGACGGTACCCCCACGGGGCCTTCGTGGGGCTGACGGACGCACCAGACCACCGGCCTACGACGCCGTAGGAATGGTAGGAACCAGTGGTGGACAACGACGGTCAGGGGGTCTTGGTGCCGGAGGCGTCGACGGGCATCCGTCCACGAACGCGCTGGCGGCTGCGGGGTGGGCGCAGCGGATGGGCCAGCGTCGGATGGGTGCTGGCGGCCGTGGTGTCTGCGGCGTCGTTGTGGCTCCCGGTCTTCGAGCAGCGGGCACCCCTCGTCAGCAACCTCGATCCCACCCAGCCGATGTCGTACGCCGTAACGACGTTCGACGCCTGGGGTGGGTCGACCACGACGACCTCCGCAGTCGGCCTGAGCCTGCAGATCCCCGGAGGGCCGAACTACACCGTCGCGATCATCCCCTGCACGGTGGCGCTGGTGGCGGCGGCCCTGGCGCGAGCCTGCCGGCGGACAGCGCCCCGTTCCGTGCTGCCCTCCATCGTGACCTCGGTGGGTGGTCCGGTGGCGTCGGGCGCCCTGGGCGCGATCGCCGGATGCCAGCTGCTGGCGTACGCCGCCCTGCTGAGGCCATCCCCGCCCGGCGGCCTGTACGGCGGAGGCGAGCAACGACCGGAGGGTGAGCTGGGCTGGGGTCTCTGGCTTGTCGTCGCTGGTGCGCTGATCGCGCTGATCAGCTGCGTGCTCCTGCTCCTACCCCGGCCGCCAGAAACGTCGGCGCCAACGGCCCAGACAGGCCCCGCCCCCCCGGCGCCGCTCAGCCCCGCACCGTCAGAGCCCGCGGACCCGCTGCCCCCACCCGTCGCGTACCCGGACCCGGCCATCTTCCGCCGCCCGGACCACCCGTGACCCGGCGGAGGTGTCGTGTCAGTCGAGCTGGGCCGCCAATGCGGCCAGGTCTGGCGCTTGGACGTCGGCGCGGGCGCGATGGCCGTCACCGGCGCGATCCAGGTAGGCGGTCCGGAAGCCGTGCTCGGCCGCGGCATCGAGATCCCACTCGTGCGCGGCGACGAAGATGCAGCGTTCCGGCCGCAGATCGAGTGCGGCGATGGCGTGGCGGTACATCCGCGGATCGGGTTTGTAGGCCTGCACCACCTCCCCGGAGAGGAGGGTCGACCAGCGCAGGCCGGCGTGGCGTGACATGGCGAACGCCTGCGCGGTCCCCGCATTGGTCAGCGCCACCAGCGCGAACCGACTGCTCAGCGCGTCGATCGCGGCCGGCACCTCGGGGAACGGGTCGAGGGTGCGGCCGAACCGCGACACCCGGGTGACCGCGTCCTCGGGCAACTCAAGGTGCTCCTGCGCTGCGACGTCCCGGAGGGCTCGGGCGTACAGGGCCTCCGATACCTCGTAGTCCTCGCGGCCGTCCTGGGTCGCCCGCATGAGCTCGTGGAAACGCGCCGACCAGCGCTCGACGAAGTCCTCGACCGGCGTGGCCTGCAGCGCGGGCTCCTGCCGGGCCGAGCGGAGCTGGCCGGCGTCCTCGTCGAGCAGCGTTCCGAGCACGTCGAACACGAGGACGTCAGCGTCGACCTGGGAGTGGGCATCGCTTGCGGGCTGGGTCACCATGGTGGCTGATTGTGCCCTCGACCGCCGGGCGCTGTTCTCGGTTAGCGCGTTCGAGCCTCGTCGAGGTAGGCGTATGCGGTGACGCGGGAGATGCCCAACCGAGCCGCGATCAGCTCGACCGACTTGCGCATCCGGGTGACTCCCTGGCGGTCCAGCCGTTCGAGGACGGCGATCTTGTCGTCGCGGGTCATGTGGGGGACCGGCTTGCCGGCCTCGCGGAGGGCCTGCGTGACCATGGCGTCCATCACGGCGACGAGGTCCCGGCCGATGATCTCGTCAGGCGGGGAGGGAGGGGACGCGACGGTCTGGAGGAGCATCGCATCGAGGATGCCGCGGGCCTGCTGAAGTCCGCTCAGGTCGACGTTGATACACAGCGCCGCGATGATGTCGCCCGCGGGGTTGTGGAAGTACACCGAGGAGCAGCGCAGCTCGGTGCCGCCGCCGGTGAACCCGCGATAACCGAACGCATCATGGTCACCCCGACGGTCGAGGACGATGTCGAGACCGAGGCTGGTCGACGGACCGCCAACCTCACGGCCGGTCACGTGGCCGTTCTCGATGGCCATGATCGTGTGCCCCAGGTCGATGTCGGCGCCGTCCAGGTTGTGCAGCACCACCTCGCAGGCCGGGCCGCCGGCGGCCGCGATGGCCCGCATGACCGGGCGGAAGGTCAGCAGCACCTCGGTGGCGTCCGCAAACGTGCTGTGAGTCATCGCCCCACCCCTTTCGAACAAAGAGTCTGACTCCTAGACATACTGTTCAGCACCCTGTTAGCCTCCACCTCACGCTCGCCCCAGGGCTACCGCCAGGTACGGAGGATCGCATGACCCTTGCACCGTCACCCACCGGCCTCGACGCCAAGCAACGCAAGATGGTTGCCGGCGGCGCCATCGGCACCCTGATGGAGTACTACGACTACTACCTCTACGGCCTGGCGTCCGCCGCGGTCTTTCCCAAGGTGTTCTTCACCGGTGACACGCCGGTCGTGGCCCAGCTGGCGTCGTTCGCGACCTTCGCGGTCGGGTTCTTCCTGCGCCCGGTCGGCGGCCTCGTGTTCGGGGCGATCGGCGACCGGATGGGCCGTCGGGTCACCTTGATGACGACAGTCATCGGGATGGGCGTCGCGACCACCTGCATCGGCTTGATCCCGTCCGCGGACTCGATCGGCGTGACCGCTCCCGTGCTGCTGCTGTTCTTCCGGATGCTGCAGGGCTTCTTCGTCGGCGGCGAGATGGGCGGGGCCGCGACGATGGTGGTCGAGCACGCGCCCACCGGCCGTCACGGTTTCTACGGCGCCTTCCTCATCACCGGCGCCGGGATCGCGAATGTCGCCTCGGCCGGCTTGATGGCGGCCCTCGGCGCCGGCCCGGCGTCGTGGTTCCTCACGTGGGGCTGGCGGATCCCGTTCCTGCTCGCGCTGGTGCTGGCGATCGTCGCGGTCATCCTGCGGCGCCAGCTGGAGGAGTCCGAGGAGTTCACGACCACCCGGGCCATGCAGGAGTCGGCCGGCGGGAAGCGGCCCAACCCCCTGCGCGAGGCGTTCCGACACCCCAAGAACGCGATCCTCGGCATCCTCATCGGCCTGCCGCAGTCGATCGCCGGCTACGTGGTGCTGACCTTCGGCCTGGCCTACCTGGTGACCACGAAGCACGTTCCCGCCCAGGTGGGGTTCATCGGCACGATGATCGTCGGCTTCCTCCAGATCTTCGCCGCGCCGGCGTGGGGGGCCATGTCCGACCGGGTCGGTCGGCGCCGGGTCTACCTCTTCGGCTGCGTGGCGTTCGCCCTGCTGGTCTGGCCCACGTTCCTGCTCTTCGACACGGGGAACTCCTGGCTGATCTGGCTCGGCATGGTCCTCGGGTTCGTCATCCCGGGGGTCGCGATGCAGGCGACCCTCCAGACGATGCTGTGCGAGATGTTCGATCCGGAGGCGCGCACGACCGGGGTGAACATCGGCTACCAGATCTCCAACACGCTCGGTGGGGGCCTGGCCCCCTTGATCG
>JALZBI010000052.1 GCA_030947565.1 Actinomycetota bacterium | reverse complement strand
AGCACCTGGAGGAAGGTGGGGTCGGTCAGCAGGTTGGCGTAGTTCTTGAACCCGACGTATGCGGTCGAGTCCTCGTTGGCGAAGCTGTACTGGATCGTCGAGATCGCCGGGTAGATCAGGAAGACGGCGATCGCCAGGATCGCCGGGCCCGCGAACATCCACGGTTTGACCCGGTCCTCCCACTTCCCCTTCAACGACTCCGCGAGCTTGTTGAGGAGCCAGAACAGAATCATGGAGCCGCCGATACCACCGATGATGGCGATGACGGCGTTGAGCAGCTTGATGGTCAAGGACTCGGTCCCTTCTCAGGAGGTGCCGCACGGGTGGTGGTCACCCGACAGCCGCGGGACACCTCTGAAGAGGTCCGCCCGCGGCCGCCGGGCCGGCGTCAGCTGCTCTTGGGGAAGCTGCTGTCGATGTTGTTCAGGGCCGTGTTGAGGTCCTCCTGCCCGGAGATCCACTTGACCGGCTCGGTCCAGAACGTGCCCGCACCGACCTTGGCCGGCATCAGGTCCGAACCGTCGAAGCGAGCCGCCGTCGCCTTGTACAGGACATCGGACGCGATCTTCTGGAGAGTCTTGCTCGGGTAGAGCGAGACGTCGAACGTCTTGTGCGGCGAGAAGTAACCGGCCTTGCCGGCCTCAGTCCCGTTCTCCTTGCTGGCGATGAAGTTGCGCACCTTGATGCTGTTGGCGTCGTTGTTGAAGGCCGCCGCGAGGTCGCCGGCCACCTCGACCGGGTTGTTACCCTCGGTCTTCGGCGGGAAGGGGTAGACGCCCACCTCCGTGTCGAGCTTGGCCAGCACGTCGTCCGGGAAGCCACCCTTGCCGGCGATGAACGTCGCCTGCTTGAACAGGTAGCACCCGGGGGGCTGCTTGAACAGCGGGTTGCCGCCGGTCCCGAAGTTCGTGGCGACGATGGCCTTGGTGCCGCCGAGGACGTTGCCGTCGGTGAAGGCGATCTTCTGGAAGTACTCGAACGCCGGCTTGATCTCGGGGCTGTTGAACTTCAGCTGGCCGGTGACCCACTTGTCGTAGTTGTCCGGGCCCGCGATCCGCAGGACGAGGTCCTCGATCCAGTCCGTGATGGGCCAGCCGGTCGCGTTGCCCGACTCCGCAGCGATGCACCACGGTGTCTTGCCCGCAGTGCGGATCTTGTCGGTGAGGGCGAGCATGTCGTCAAGCGTCTTCGGCTGCGTGTAGCCGGCGCCGGTGAACGTGGGCGCGTCGGTCCACAGCAGCGACTTGACGCTGACGGCCGACGGGAGGCCGTAGACCTTGCCGTCGGCGCACGTACCGGCGCCGATGAAGCCCGGGACGAGCGTCTCCTTGTCGGTCGCGACCGTGGCGTCGTCGTACGCGAGGACCTTCTTCTGCTTGGCCAGGTCGCACATGACACCCGGCTGCGGGAACAGTCCCACGTCGGGCGGGTTGCCACCGGCGACGCGAGCGCGGATCTCGGTGTCCCACGATGCGGCCTTGGTGAATTTCACGGTGAAACCATTGGCCTGGGCGAACTTGTTGACGTCCTTCTGGAAGGCGGTCTCCTGCTCGTTACCGAAGCCGTACATGACTTCGACACTTGACTTCCCGGGCCCGCTCGCCGTGGCGTTACCACCTCCACCCGCGTTGCTCGACGAGCCCCCTGACGACAGACAGCCCGAGGCGAGGCCGGCCACGGCCACACCGACGAGAGCGGTCACGCTTGCCCTGCGACTGATCATTGTTCTGACTCCTCCTTGGAGGTGATCCGGGGGCATCCTTGGCCCCGCGCGGGCCGGCCGCTAGCGACCGGGCGACAGGAGACCGGCATGGTCGCCGGTCACTGTCAGAGGCGCTGGGGCGCGCCTCGAAGTCTCCTCGTCTCTCTTGGGCTCATTCGACACCACTCCAGGCGATCGGCGCCACACGAGACACAGGATTTCCCGATTCGTGACCTGTACCGGTTCAGTGAGCTCAAGGGGGGACGGGCTCGAAGCGTCGCTTGGTCAGCAGAAGAAGGTGAATTTGTCCTTGCCCCACGACGATGACGCAACCTTCCGCCAGCCCCTGACCGCGTGCTGGACGCGGCGATACGGCCACCGTCGGCCCCCTACAGTGGAATTCCGCGCTGCAAGAGGAGAACCGATGCCCGTGACCGCCCCTCCCTCCCCCGCGTTCGGGAGCCGGCCATGAGCCCCCAGGACTTCGCGGACCTGTTGTCCGCCAACCGGTCCTACGCGGAGACCGCGCCGGTCAAGGGTTTCGACGGCGTGGCCCACGCCGGCGTGGCCATGGTCACCTGCATGGACTCGCGCATCGACCCGCTGCGCATGGTGGGCCTGAAGCCGGGAGACGCCAAGATCTTCCGCAACCCCGGGGGCCGGGTCGACGACGCGGCGCTGGAGGCCATCGTCCTGGGAGTGCACCTGCTGGGGGTCAACCGGGTCCTCGTCGTCCCCCACACCCGCTGCGCCGTGGCCTCCAACACGGCCGCCGAGCTGCGCGACCGGGTGAGCGCCTCGGCCCGCACCGACGCCACGTGGTACCCCTTCCACGTCGTCGAGGACCAGGAGGCGGTGCTCCGTCTCGACGTCCGCAAGGTCCTGACGCACCCGTTGATCCCGGACTCCGTCCTCGTCGGTGGGTTCCTCTACGACGTCGA
This sequence comes from Actinomycetota bacterium, assembly GCA_030947565.1. Classification (GTDB taxonomy): domain Bacteria; phylum Actinomycetota; class Actinomycetes; order Actinomycetales; family Dermatophilaceae; genus Lapillicoccus. The sequence goes on along the minus strand of JALZBI010000052.1, from coordinate 7,621 downwards.
CACCGGGTTGCTCAACCAGGTCCTGTGACGGCGCCTCGTCCGGTCAGCCGTCGACGACGAGCAACCCCCACGTGTCGAACTCGGGCACCTCGAGCGTGATCTGGTCCCCAACCTCGCGCACCACCAGCTGCTTCAGCTCCGGTCCGCCCAACGGGTGACCGAACCACGCCCGCGCTCCGGGCTGGACGGCCCGCACCCGCACGGTGACCCCGGCCACGGGGGTCGTCGGTGTCCTCGGCTCGTTCCAGCGCGGGTCCGCCTGGTCACGAAGGTCGACGAGCTGCACGACGAGCCGGCCACCGACCCGGCTCGTGCGCACCCATACGCGGCTGGCTTCAGGACGCAGGCTCACGGGAACGCCGGTCACGTGGACGTCCTCGTTGACTCCGCCCACCGTGGACTGCGTGGTCGTGCCGCTCTCAGGTCCGAACAGCAGGTCACCGTTGGCGACGGAGAAGTCGGTGAACGCGCGCAACGTGCGCGCCGCGGAGTCGTCGAGGATCGCATGACGGGGGTAGTACGGGTCAACGAGGACCGCGTTCACCTCACCGAACAGCAGCGACTGGCCGCCCGAGGCCCACACCGTCGACAGCGCGAGCGCCGCCGCCGCCACCTGCGGCGCTCCGCCGGCCGTGGCGAAAAGCGACTGGTATGCCGCGAGCACGACCGGTCTGTGGGGGGCCAGGTCGCGGGCCACCTCGACGAGCCGCACGAGGTCGGCATACTCGTCGTGCGGGGACCAGACCTCGATGTAGGTCACGTCCTGACGGGCCCGCACCGTGCGACGCGTCGGAAAGTCGTTGACGTTGTTGAAGATCAGCACGGCCCCGGGAAGCGTCTCCCGCACGGAGTCGATCAGCGCGGGGAGGGCCTCCGCGAGGTCGACCCTGGTGCCCCCGGCGGTCAGTGCCGCCCTCGGGTGGCCGTACTGGTCGAGATGCAGGCCGTCGAACCCGACCTCGGACACGGCCCGACGCATGGCAGCGACGATGTGTGTCGTCCAGGTGGAACCTGGGCTGACGTCCATGATCCACAGGAAGTCGGCCAGCATCCACGGCGACCCGTCGCGGCGGTGCAGCACCTCGTCCGGGTGTTGCGCGGCGTAGTCGGCACCGGCCCCGTAGACGGCGGCGTAGGCCAGAGCAGACGCGCCGAGCCCGTGGACCGTCTCGACGAGCTGACGCACGGTGGTCAGGGACAGGGTGCGGCCCAGCGCGTCCTGATAGGTGTCAGCCGGAGGCACCAGCTCGGCGTGCCGGTACATCCAGTCATAGAACTGGACCGCGGTGACGTGGAACGCGCGCAGTGAGTCGCGCAGCTCCTCGGCGTCGTCGCGGCCCGGGGGGAAGTTGGCGAGGAACCCGTAGCGGGGCCGCGAGATCGGGTCGGCCAGCACGTCGAACGCCGTAGCGACCGAGCTCTCGCCCGTCCGGACCCGCACCGCGTAGGACCCCTGGCTCCCCGTCCCGAGCTCGACCACCTGCCGACCCGGTCGGACATCTACCGTCAGGTCGGTCCAGACCTCACCGAGGTGCGTGACCTCGACCGCGGCGGTGCCCGTGCTCGTGCCGTCGACCAGAACCCGGACGATGTCACCGGGACGGTACGCCGTGCGCTCGGGGCGGACGTCCAGGGTCACGCCGTGAACACGGCATCGACCTCGGGGATGCGTTCGCGGTAGCCGCGGAGCAACGACCGGGCCGTGGTCACCGAGTCGACGAGCGGGTGCAGGGCGAACGCCCGCTCGGCCGCCGCCGCCGAGCCGGTCTCCGCGGCCTCGATCGTCAAGCGCTCCACGGCCTTGACCTGCGCCATGAGGCCCAGCTGGTGCAGGTCGGGCGGGGTGACCGTCAACGGACGAGGGCCGTCCTGACCGACGGTGACGGGCACCTCGACCACGGCGTCGGAGGGCAGGGCGGAGACTGCCGACCCGTTGGCGACGTTGAGGATCATCGTGGCCCGTTCGTCGTGGGTGATGGCCCGCATCAACGACAGGGCCACCCCTTCGTACCCTCCGACGTCGGCGATCTCGGCGGCGCCGCCGCGTGGCGCCCCGGCGTGCTCGGCCGCCATGTAGGTGCTCTCCCGCTCGTGCCGCGCCGCCGTCCACCGCTCCTGCGCCTGCGCCGGGTCTTCCTGCGCGGCGCGATAGAAGGCCTCCTGCTGCCGGCGCAGGAACTCGCCCCGGGTCGTCCCACCGGCGGCGATCGCGGCAACCGCATCACGGGTGAAGTCGTAGTAGTAGAGGTACTCGTTAGGCAGGGCCCCGAGGGTGCGCACCCAGTCCAGCCCGAACAGCTGGCCCTCCTCCGTCGCGCCGAGCAACGCGTCGTCGGCCAGCAGCCGCGGCAGCAGGTCCTCACCGTCCACGCCGAGGCCGCGCAGCCACCCGAGATGGTTGAGCCCCACGTAGTCGAGCTCCAGCGCCGTATCCGCCGGAACGCCCAGCAGGCGAGCAGCCCTTGTGGCCATCGTGATCGGCGTATCGCAGATGCCGACGACCCGTGGTCCGAGCACGGCCTGCATGGCCTCGGTGATCATCCCCGCGGGGTTGGTGAAGTTGATGACCCAGGCGTCCGGGGCGACCGCCCGCACCCGCTGGGCGATGGCGCGCGCGACCGGGACCGTGCGCAGCCCGTAGGCGACTCCGCCCGGCCCGGTCGTCTCCTGGCCGAGGACCCCGAGGTCCAGCGCCACTCGCTCGTCCTGCACACGGGCGGCCAGCCCGCCGACGCGCACCGCGGAGAAGACGAAGTCCGCACCTTCGAGGGCCCGGTCGAGATCGGTGGTGGTCGTCACCGGCGGCGCCTCCGCTCCGCCGGCCTCGGTGAGCGGAGCCAGCACGTGCGCCATGACGTCGAGACGTGCGGCCTCGGAGTCCTGCAGCACCACCTCCGTGACGCCCGACCCGGTTGCCGCCAGCGCGGCATACACGAGGGGGGTGCGAAAACCCCCGCCCCCCAACATGACCAGCCTCATGGAAGGGTCAGATGCTTCCGCACCGACTCGGCGAGGCGGTCCGCGACGGCCTGAGCGCGCGACTGGTCAGCCGCTTCGACCATCACTCGGACGAGCGGCTCGGTGCCCGACTTGCGCAGGAGCACGCGCCCGCTCGTGCCCAGCTCGTCAGAGGCCCGGGCGACGTCGCCCTGGACACCGGTATGCGTGTCCGCCCGCGACGAGTCGACGCCGCGGACGTTGACCAGCACCTGCGGCAGGCGGGACATCACCCCGGCCAGGTCGGCCAACGAATGTCCGGTCTCGGCGACCCGGGCCGCCAGCATGAGCCCGGTGAGCACACCGTCTCCGGTGGTGCCGTGCTCGAGGAAGATGACGTGACCACTCTGCTCGCCGCCGAGGGCGAACCCGCCGGCTTTCATGTCCTCGAGCACGTATCGGTCACCGACTGCGGTCTGTCGCACCGTGATCGCCTCGCGCCGCATCGCCTGGAGCATCCCCAGGTTGGACATGACGGTGGCCACCAGGGTGTCTGCGGGCAGTCGGCCCTTGTCGCGCAACGAGATGGCCAGCACCGCCATGATCTGGTCACCGTCGACGGGCTGGCCGCACGCGTCGACCGCGAGACAGCGGTCCGCGTCGCCGTCGTGGGCGATACCGAGGTCGGCTCCGGCGTCGAGCACCGCCGCACACAGGCGCTCGAGGTGGGTCGAGCCGTAGCCGTCGTTGATGTTGAGACCGTCGGGGTCGGCCCCGATGACGGTGACCTCGGCGCCGGCCCGGCGGAACGCCTCGGGCGACACGGCCGAGGCGGCACCGTTGGCGGCGTCGACGACGACGTGCAGCCCGTCGAGCCGGTTCGGCAGGACCGACAGGAGGCGCTGGACGTAGCGCTCCGCCCCGTCGTCGAGCGAGCGCACGCGGCCGACGCCGGCGCCGGTGGGTCGCTGCCACGGTTCGCGCATCCGCGCCTCGATGGCGTCCTCGACGTCGTCGGGCAGCTTGTGTCCGCCCCGCGTGAAGAACTTGATCCCGTTGTCGGGCATCGGGTTGTGCGAGGCCGAGAGCACGACGCCGAGGTCGGCGCCGGTGTCGGCGGTGAGGAAGGCGATGGCCGGGGTGGGCAGGACGCGGGCATCAAGGACGTCGACCCCGGCCGAGGCGAGCCCGGCCACGGTCGCGGCGGACAGGAACTCGCCGGATGCGCGGCCGTCGGTGCCGACCACGGCCGTGGGCCGGTGGCCCTCGAACTCACCGGACTCGGCCAGCACATGGGCCGCGGCGACGGCCAGATCGAGCGCCAGCTCAGCCGTGATGTCGTGGTTGGCCAGCCCCCTGACGCCGTCCGTTCCGAACAGTCGAGCCACTGTGGGTGTCCGCCTTCCTGCGTCGGCCGTCGAGCGTCCCCCGATGCGCCGGCGACCGAACCTACTACGGGTCGCGTCACGGTCCCTCGGGGAACCGTGGGTAACCAGCGAGGGCGGCCCCGGCCGAACCGGGACCGCCCTCGTCGCGACGATGGGTCAGCGCTTGCTGTACTGCGGTGCCTTGCGAGCCTTCTTCAGACCGGCCTTCTTGCGCTCGGGGACGCGCGCGTCTCGCGTGAGGAACCCGGCCTTCTTGAGGGTGGCGCGGTTCAGCTCCTCGTCGACGCCGTTGAGGGACCGAGCCACACCGAGGCGGACGGCGCCGGCCTGACCGGAGGGACCGCCGCCGTGCACGCGGACGAGCACGTCGTAGGCGCCGGTCAGGTCGAGGACCGCGAAGGGCTCGCTGACGATCTGCTGGTGCACCTTGTTGGGGAAGTAGGCCTCGAGAGTCCGGCCGTTGATGGTCCACTCGCCGGTGCCCGGCACGATGCGGACCCGGGCGATGGCCTGCTTGCGCCGGCCGGTGGCTGCGCCGGGGGCGGAAGCACTCGGGCGGCGGGCGGGTTCACCGGCCGCGCTGGCGGAGGTGGACTCGGACGTGTAGGAGCTCAGCTCCGGCTCGTCGGTCTCGAGGACGTCAGTGGCGGTGTCAGACACGGGTTTCCTTTGGTGTTCTCAGTGGCAGATGAAGTCGGGAGACTCGAGACGCTGCGGCGCGCTTACTGCGCGACCTGCGTGAGCTCGAAGGGCACGGGCTTCTGGGCCTCGTGGGGGTGCGCCGGGCCGGTGTAGACCTTGAGCTTGGTCATCTGCTGGCGAGCCAGGGAGTTATGCGGCAGCATCCCGCGGATGGCCTTCTCGACCGCCTTGGTGGGGTGCTTGTCGAGCAGCTCGGTGTAGGACGTGGACTTCAGGCCACCCGGGAAGCCGGAGTGCGTGTAGGCCTTCTTCTTCTCGGCCTTGGAGCCGGTCAGGACGACCTTGTCGGCGTTGACGATGATGACGAAGTCGCCCGTGTCGACGTGCGGGGCGAAGGTTGCCTTGTGCTTGCCGCGCAGGAGGATCGCGGTCTGGCTGGCAAGCCGGCCGAGCACGACGTCGGTCGCGTCGATGATGTGCCAGGCGCGGGTGACCTCGCCGGGCTTGGGGGTGTACGTGCGCACAGTGGTCAGCTTTCCTGTCGATGAGAGGCTGGTATGCCGCGTCCTGGCCGCGAGAGTGGTCAGTGGCCCTCGGAGGGGATCCGGGCCGGCCGAGCCCACCGCGCGTCGAGGCAGCACAACTCCCCCATTCTAGGGCGTGCGAGGGACCCTCCAAAATCACGAGTGACTCGCCGGCATACCCACCTTGACCTGCGGCGATGGTCACCAGAGCCGGCCGTGCAAAGATGTTGTGCAAACAGACTGTGCAGAAGTAATGTGCACGCATGGCGACCGACCCCCCCACCGAGCTGCACCTGACCGCCGAGGCGGTCAAGGTCCTGGCCCACCCGCTGAGGTCCCGCATCGTGGGTCAGCTGCGCCGCAGCGGCCCGGCCAGCGCCACGGAGCTGGCCGGCCTGCTGGGCACGAACTCCGGAGCCACGAGCTACCACCTGCGCCGCCTCGAGACGGTGGGTCTGGTGGCCGACACCCACGAGGGCCGGGGCAAGGAACGGCTCTGGCGGGCCGCGACCGAACAGCACTCGTGGACCCAGAGCGAGCTGGTCGACGACGAGGACGCCCTCACCGCCCTGAACTGGCTGTCGCGCGACTACGTCCGGCACTTCGCCGCCAAGGCCGAACAGTGGCTGGACGTCGAGCACACCTGGCCCGTGGAGTGGGTCGACCAGCTGGGGCTGAACGACAACGTGGCCCTGGTCACCCTCGAGCAGATGACGCGGATGCGCAGTGAGCTCGAGGAGGTGCTGCAGAGATACCGCCGGGTCGGGCAGGGCAACCCGCAGGCCAAACGCATCGCCGTCTACACCTACGCCTACCCGGTCGACCTCGACGGGTCGCCCCGGGGGACCCGGTCGTGACCGAGCCGCGCGATCGTGCGTTGGACCGCCCCGAAAACCGGCGCCATTCACCACGAACGACCCTGTCGCCGGCCGCGGCAGGGCGGGTGTTCCTCACCCTGACGACCACGCGGTGGCTCCCCGTAGGTCTGGTCATCGGGCTGACCACGCTCTGGCCCCTGGAGCGTGGACTGTCCGTCCCGGAAGCCTTGTCGGCGGCGTCCCTCACGGGGTTCACCGTGTTCCTCCTCGAGCTGCCCACCAGCGGCTTCGCCGACGCGTTCGGCCGGAAACCGGTCTACGTCACCGCCGCCGTCGTCTACGTCGCCTCGTCGGTGGTCTTCCTCACGGCCACGGCCTGGTGGCAGTTCGCCGTGGCGGCCGTGCTGACCGGGGTCTTCCGAGCCCTGGACTCCGGACCACTCGACGCCTGGTACGTCGACACGGTGCACGCCACCACTCCCGGCGCCGACGTCGGCGGCGCGCTGTCCGCCCAGGGCGTCGTCATGGGGGTGTCGATCGCCGCGGGTGCCGTCGTCTCGGGCGGCCTGGTCTGGTGGCACCCACTGCGCTCCCTGAGCGGCCTGTTCCTGCCGGGGCTGGTCTGCATCGGCCTCACCGTCGTCCACCTGGTGACCGTGCTCGTGCTGTTGCGGGAGCACCGCGAGGCGCACGGGGCGAGAGCGGGTGCGCGGGCGCTGGCCTCGGTTCGGACGGCTCCGGTGGTGGTCCAGGGCGGCGTACGCCTGCTCGGCACGAACCGTGTCCTGCTCGGCCTCGTCGCGGTCGAGCTGTTCTGGGCGATGGCCATGGTCGTCTTCGAGACCTTCCAGCCCATCCGGCTCGCCGAGCTGCTGGGCAGCGAGGAGCGAGCCGGGGCGTTCGTCGGGCCCGTGGCCGCCTGCGGCTGGGCCCTCTTCGCCCTGGGTTCCGGGTTGGCCGGAATCTCCAGCCGCCACATCGGGGTCACCTGGACGGCCATCCTGACCCGTGTCCTCAACGGCCTAGGGGCGGCCGCCATGGGGCTGGTCGCCGGTCCGGTCGCCCTCGTCGCCGCGTATGCCGTCACCTACACCCTGCACGGTGGCGGGGGTCCGATGCACGGCACGCTCCTGCACCGGGAAGCGACGGCCGAGAACCGGGCGACGGTGTTGTCCATCAACTCCATGGTCTCCTTCCTGGCCTACAGCGCAGTGCTGCTGCTGGGAGGCCTGCTCGCCGGAGCCACGTCGACCGCCACGGTCATGGTCCTGCTCGGTGCGGTCAGCGTGCTGGGGGCGGCGTGCTACCTCCC
>JALZBI010000291.1 GCA_030947565.1 Actinomycetota bacterium | reverse complement strand
CGCCCACGCCGCTGCCGGTCGGCCACGGCCGTCGCTCGCACCGCGCTTGCCTGGGCCGCCGACGCCGTGCTCTCCACGTCGCCCGACGCCGCCAGGCACGTCACCGCGTGCAGCTCCAGCCGCTCCCGCACGTCGTCGACCAGCCTGGCCAGCGCTTCGGGCGCGACCGAACCCCAGTCGACCCCGTCGCCCAGCACCTCCGCGGGAACGCCACCCAGCACGTCATCGGCCCGGGCGAGGTCCGTGGCCAGACGCTGCTCCTCCTCGACCAAGGCGGTCGCCAGCTCTCGTCGCCGGTCCACCAGCCAGGTCTCGACGCCGGCGTAGGTCGAGATGTCGAACAGCTTCTCCAGCAGCGTGCGCCGCTCGTCCGCCGTCGCCCGCAGGAACGCAGCGAACTCGCCCTGGGGGAGGAGCACCACCTTGCTGAACTGCGCCAGGCCCATCCCGAGGACCTCCGTGACGATGTCGCCGACCTCGTCGGCGCGCGTCGTGACCCCGCGCCAGCGTCCGGCGGTGTGCTCCTCCAGGACCACTGCCGCCGGAGCCTTGGTGAACCCGTCGCCGCGCCGCTTCGGCCGGAGGAACTCCGGCGAGCGCGTCACCCGGAGCCGCCGCACCCCGACCCCGAACTCCAGTCGCACGACGGGCACGGCCTCGCGTCCCGCATGGTCGCTGCGCAGTGCTCGGCCACCCGGCCGCGCCCCGGGCACTCCCGCATACAGGGCGAAGCAGATCGCGTCGAGCAGGCTGGTCTTACCGGCCCCCGTGGGCCCGTGGATGAGGAAGATCCCGTTGACCCCGACCGCGTCGAAGTCGACGGAGACGGTGCCGGCAAACGGCCCGAACGCCGTGGCCTCGAGCCTGTGCAACCTCACGCGGCCCCCGTCCGCACGGCGAACAGCTCGTCGCCCAGACCGGGGAGCATGGCCCCCAGCTCGTCGAGCCGGTGGGCGCGCTCGACCCTCGACGCCTCGACGGCCTCGGCGAACAGCCCCCGCTCCTGGGCCGACGCCGGGTGGCCGCCCCGCACGTGGGCCAGGAAGTCGCAGCAGACGTCGAGGTCGTCGCTGCGCCGGCCGAGGGCGGCCGCGTAGGAGCTGATGGGGACGACCCCGCCGCGCGGCTCGAAGGCCAGCTGGAGCGTGTGCGGGAACCGTTGGCGCAGCTGGTCCATCGCCCCCAGGGGGCGAACCGGGTCCGTGAGCGTGACCTGGCAGTATGCCGCGGCCGCGCCGTCGAGCGCCGGGTCGGCCATCAGCTCGTCGAGGTCGCCGCGCAGCACCCGCAACGGCCGGTCGACCGGCGCAGCCACGAACCGGGACGTGGCCACGCCGGCGTCGTCGAGCTCAACCAGCCAGCTGCCCTTGGTGTGGCGGTGCTCGCTGAACGACATTGCCAGAGGTGATCCGCTGTAGTGGACGTGCTCACTCACCCGCTGCGCACCATGCAGGTGGCCGAGGGCGACGTAGTCGACCGCCTGGAAGACCGACGGGTGCACGGCGCTGACTCCGCCGACCGAGATGTCGCGCTCCGACTCGCAGCTGGCCGCGCCCGTCACGAAGGCGTGCGCCATGACCACTGACGGTCCCCCTCGACGGGCCAGGTCGGCCTCCACCCGTGCCATGGCGGCGCGCAGCACCCCGGCGTGGGTGCGCTCGGTCGCCTCGAGCGGGTCGGCGCTGGTCGAGGGTTCGAGGTAGGGCAGGGCGTAGACCGAGACGCCGTCCACCGTCACCGGCGACCCCACCGAGGCCAACGCGGTGCGGATGTGCAACCCCGCCCGCTCCAGGAGGCGAGCCGCGAACCCCAGCCGGATCGCGGAGTCGTGGTTGCCGGACGACAGCACCACCTGTGCGCCGGCGTCGATGACCCGGGTGACCGCCTCGGAGAGCAGCTCGACGGTGGCGGGGCTGGGCAGGGCGCGGTCGTAGACGTCGCCGCTCACCAGCACGGCATCGACGCCCTCGGTGCGCACGGCCTCGACGAGGTGGTCGACGAACCGGGCCTGTGCGTCCAGCAGTCCGACCCCGTGGAACGCGCGTCCCAGGTGCCAGTCGGAGGTGTGGATCAGCCGCACGCTCCGAGGCTAGGACGCAGGTGCGACAGCCCCCGGCTCCGACACGGGCCGACACGGGCCGACACGGCGAGCCGCCCTCAGCTCACGTCAGCCGCTACTCAGTCGACCTCCGCGAGGAAGGCGTGCACGAGGGGCACTGCCGCCGCACCCTCACCCGACGCGGCCGCCACCCGCTTCATCGAGTCCGTCCGGATGTCCCCGACGGCGAACACCCCCGGCAACGTCGTCTCCAGCGCCGCAGGAGGCAGCTCGTCGTGCCAGTGCTCCTGGGGCACGTCGCGGCCGGTGACGACGAACCCCTTGTCGTCTCGGGCCACCTCCACCGGCAGCCACTCGCTGCACGGGTCGGCGCCGAGCAGGAGCATGAGGCCGTTGGCCTCGACCTCCTCCTCGTGCCGGTCGCGGGTGTCGCACAGCATCAGCGACTCGAGCCAGCGTTCGCCTCGTGCCCCGATGACCTCGGTGTGCGGGCGGACGCTGATGACGGAGCTCGCGTCGATCTCACGGATGAGGTAGTCCGACATGGTGGCGGCCAGCGACGCCTTACGGATGACGATGGTCACCGACTTTGCGAACTTGGAGAGGTGCACCGCCGACTGCCCGGCCGAGTTGCCGCCGCCCACGACGTAGACGTCGCGCCCGGTCAGGTCACGGGCGACGCTCGTGGCCGCGCCGTAGTTGACGCCTCGCCCGATGAGCTCCTCGACCGAGTCCACCCCGAGCCGCCGGTAGGCCGCGCCGGAGGCGATGATCACCGTCCGGCCCCGCACCGTGGCCCCACCCTGCAGCCGGACGGTATGCGGGTCGCCGGGCTCCAGCGCCTCCACCGGAAGGCCTACGAAAAAGCGGGTCCCGAACCGGAGGGCCTGCATCCGCGCCCGCTGGGCGAGCCGCATACCGGAGATGCCGCGCGGGAAGCCGAGGTAGTTGCGGATCATCGAGCTCGTCCCGGCCTGTCCGCCGATGGCCTCGGACTCGAGGACGACGGTGGCCAGCCCCTCCGACGCGCCGTAGACGGCGGCGGCCAGCCCCGCCGGTCCGGCTCCCACGACGACGAGGTCGGCCACGAAGCCGGGGTCGAGGTCGCCGACCGAGCCGTACATCTTGTAGGACAGGTCGGCGAGCGACGGTGCGCTCATGACCTCGTCCGGGTCGATGTCGAGGTCGCCGCGGGTCTCGTCCGGGGTGGCCCGTGTGAACGGGGTGCGGACCAGGGGGAAACGGGCATCAGGGCCTGCCGCGGCGACGATCGCCTTCCCGATCTCCGACGTGGAGTGGTAGCGACGGTGGGGCATCCCCATCCGTTGGAGGTAGTCGACGATGCGGGCGACCTCGGCCGACGTGCTGTCGGTGACCACCTGGACACCGTCGACCTCGACCGCGTTGGTCGACCAGATCCAGTCGGAGAGCATCTCGACGACCGCGGCGTGGAACTCCTCGTCCCGGGCTGCCGTGGGGATCCCGAGCCAGGTGTCGAGGCGGCCCTCGGACAGCAGCGACTGCAACAACGGCAGCTTGGCGCCGTAGACGACCGGGGCCAACAGGGCGATCCGCCGGGCCGTCGGCGCGATGGTGTGGGCCTCGTCCAGGACGGCGAGCCCGGCACCGTCACTACTGTCCGCGTCCAGGTCTGGCTCGGCCGCGACCAGGGCGATCCCGTGGTGGTCGATGGTCAGCTCGCGGGCGGTGTCGAGCAGGGCGTCCGCGGAGGTGAAGAGGTGGATGTTGTAGTCGTGCGCGTAGCGCGAGGTGAAGGCCTCCTCGACCGCCGCGCGCTGGCGCTCGCTCACGGCGAGCAGGATCGCGGGAATGCCGGCAAAGCGAAGGTCTCCCATCTCTCTAACGTAGTTCGCCGGGTCAAGGCCGTAGACCGCGATCCGTCAGTCGTTCGGGTCGGCCACGAGGCGAACACCCCATCGCCAAGGGGACCCACACGGCATACATTGCGCTGCATGGGAACCGAGG
>JALZBI010000290.1 GCA_030947565.1 Actinomycetota bacterium | reverse complement strand
ACGGGCTGGCCGGCTTCGGGGAGGAGAGCGCATGACGAGCAAGGGCCTGATCAACCTCGTGCACCTCTACCCACGTGAGATGTCGATCTACGGCGACCTCGGCAACACCCGCTGCCTCGCCTCCCGGGTCCGCCGGCACGGCTACGACGTCCGCGTCCACGACCACCACCCCGGGTCGACCCTGCCGGACGAGCCCCACCTATTCATGGGCGGCGGCGGGCAGGACTCCGGGCAGAGCCGGGTCGAGGACGACCTCGCCGCCATCGCCGACCGCCTGCGCGGGCTCGCCGTCGACGGCATACCGATGATCATGATCTGCGGGATGTACCAGCTGTTCGGCAACGCCTTCATCACCGTCGAGGGCGAGGAGCTGCCCGGCCTCGGCATCCTCGACGTCACGACGCGCGGCAACCCCACCCGGATGATCGGCGGCATCGTCGTCGACACCGACTTCGGACAGGTGGTGGGGTTCGAGAACCATTCGGGCTCAACGGTTCTCGGCGCTGGCCAGGCCCCGTTCGGGCGCGTCCGCGCGGGCTCGGGCAACAACGGCAGCGACGGCACCGAGGGGGCCGTGACCGGCCACGTCGTCGGCTCCTACCTCCATGGCCCGATCCTTCCGGCCAACCCCGCGCTCGCCGACCATCTCATCGCCCGCGCGGCGGAGGTGGCCACGGGTCGGCCGTTCGAGCCGGGTGACCTTGACGACGTCCTCGCCGAGCAGGCTCGCACGCGACAGGTCCGCCGGCTGCTCGCGGCCTGACCACGAAGACTTCGTACGCCGCGCTGGCCGAACTGCTCCCGTGGTTGGGGTCAGCGGGCGACGCGGTCAGGTCGTGACGCGGTCGGCGGGGTCCTGCTTGGGGCTGAGCCACCAGCCGACCCAGCCGAGCAGCCCGAGGGGCACCTCCAGGAAGTGCACGTATAGGGAGTAGAGGACGACGCCGGCGGTCGCCTGCGCCGGGTTGGCGCCCCACCCGACGAGCAGGGCAGCCACCCCGGTCTCGGACACACCGACCCCACCGGGCGTGACCGTGACCGACGTGAGCAGCCGGCTCAGGGCGAACGCGAAGAACATGTAGGGGAAGGGGAACTGCACGCCGACGGTGTTGAGACAGAACCAGAACAGCAGGTAGTTCATCCCGAAGAAGCCGATGAGCCCGAACGTCATCGAGTGCCACCCGTGCCGAACGACGGCGATCGTCTGGTGGCGCTGGTCCATGATGTGCTGGCTCAGGCTCGGTTGCGCGTGCCGCACGACCGGCAGGAAACCGAGCGCCCGCTGCAGCCACAGCCCGATCCGCTGGGCGGCCGACTCCGACGTGAGCACGGTGATGAACAGGGCGAGGACGGCCACCCCGCCGATCGCTCCGACGCCGGCCGCGCGCATCACCGCCGGGTTGAGGTCGGCGGCGAAGGCGAGCATGAGGGCGATGCCGAGGATCGGCAGCAACAACCGGGCCATGAGGTTCCAGACGCCGGTGACGATGAGCGACGTCGAGATGGCCCGGCGGGTGAAGCCCCACGACCGTAGCTGCTTGTAGGTCGCGGCCGCTCCCGCCGCGCCCCCCGCGGGGAGCAGGTTGCCGACGGCCGACCCCGACACGTTGACGATGAACGCCTTGAGGTGCGGCAGCCGCGGCAGCGACCCGGTGACGGTGAAGGTGTACATCCACAGGCCGAGCACCATCAGCAGGAACAGCCCGAGCGCCGTGGTCAGCGGTATGCCGCGCAGCACCGCCCAGACCTCGCCCCACGTCGTGTGCGCGAAGTGCGGCAGGGCCCAGCCGAGCAGACCGACGGCCAGACCCAGGCCGGCGACGACCTGGAGCACCCTGACCCAGGTGACCGAGGGCGGCTTCGGGACGTCGGGCGGAGGCAGCGGGGTGCCGTCGGGGCCCACCTCGGTGTCGTAGACCTCGCTCTCAGCCGAAGACGTCATGCGCCACCCCCTGCCCGGCCGGGCGGGCGGCGTCGACGTACCACTCGCGCCCGAAGACGAGGTCGAACAACGGCCGCGGGATGCGCAGGAACGCCGCCAGGGTGCGGTCGGCGCCCCCGTCGGCGGTGGCCTGCGACGCGTGGGCGCGCATGGCCGCCCGCTTCTGCAACGCATACCGGCGCACCGAGATGCGGTGGGTGACCGAGGCGCTCGGGCTGTAGGCGCGTTCGAACGTCGTCCGGTCGAACTCCGGGGGGAACCGGTAGAGGCGCCCGGTCAGCCGGACCGCCCGCACCATGAGGTCGCGGGGGACCGTGGCCTGCAGGACCTTCGGCGTGCCGGCGATCTCGGCCGCCCGCGCCCCGACCTCGTGCACCTTCACATGGTCGCGGTGGCCGTAGCCGCCGTTGGCGTCGTAGGTCAGCAGGACGTCGGCCTGCTCCTCGCGCAGGATCGCGGCGAGCCGGTGCGCCGCCTCCTCGGGGTCGGCGCGCACGAAGCGGACCCGACCGGGCGGGTCGGGGAGCAGCTCGGGGCCGAGCCCGCTGTCGGCATACCCGAGGCTCTCGACGCGGGCGGTGCCGAGGGCCTGGGCGCTGGCCTGCAGCTCGGCCATCCGCAGGGTCCCCAGCGCGGTGTCCGACCCGGCCGGGTCGGCGGTCCCCGTGAGCTCCGACGACGCCAGCCCCAGCCCGCCGTCGGTCGCGACGACGAGGACGACACGATGCCCCTCAGCCGCGGCCCGTGCCATCGTCCCGGAGGTGAGGAGTGCCTCGTCGTCAGGGTGGGCGTGAAAGGCCACCAGTGTGCGTCCCATGTGCTGGACAGTGTGGCGCATGACATCCTCTCCAGCGTGAAGGTCGCCCTCCTGTCGGACTGCTACCTGCCCCGGCTGGGCGGCATCGAGGTGCAGACGCACGACCTCGCCGGACAGCTGACGGCGCGCGGCCACCACGTCGAGGTGTTCACGGCGACGCCCGGGACGCACGGGCAGCGGCATGGGGCCACCGAGGACGTCGACGGCATCCGCGTGCACCGGATGGCGCTGCACCTGCCGTGGGGTCTGCCGGTCAACCCCCTCGCCCCGCTCGCCATGCGGGCGCGATTGGTGGGGTTCGACGTGGCGCACATCGCTATGGGGGTCGTCAGCCCGTTCGCGGTCGACGCGGCCCTCTTGACCACCCGGATGGGCCTGCCGACGGCGATGACGTGGCACTGCATGCTCGACCGGTTCGCGCCCGTGGTCTCCGGATTGGGGGTCGTGCGCCGCTGGGCTCGCGGCGGGATGGCGATGAGCGCGGTGTCCGACGTGGCCGCGGAGCCGCTGCGCCGCGTCGTGGGGTCCGCCGCCGTCGTGGAGGTGCTCCCTAACGGGATCGACGTCACCGCCTGGCGCCCGCCCGCGGGCATGGAGCGCGCCGATGACGGGGTCGTATGCGTCGTCACGGCGATGCGCCTGGCCAACCGGAAGCGACCCGTCCCGATGCTCCGCGTGATGCGACGGGTGCGCGACCTCGTGCCGCCCGATGTGTCGATCCGGCTCGAGATCCTCGGCGAGGGGCCCGACCGGGGCAGCATCGAGCGCTTCGTCGCCGAGCACGGCATGCAGGACTGGGTCAGCCTGCCCGGCCGGGTGCCACGCGCCTCGCTGCGCGACCGGTATGCCGCCGCCGACATCTATCTCTCGCCGGCCCGGCTCGAGTCGTTCGGCATCGCCGCCCTCGAGGCGCGGACGGTCGGGCTGCCTGTCGTCGCTCGGGAGGGCTCCGGCGTAGGCGAGTTCGTGCGCGACGGGGTCAACGGCTACCTGGCGCGCGACGACGAGGCGATGGCGAGGGCGCTGGCTCGGCTGGCGACCGACGGGGTGCTGCGGGCGCGGATGCGTGCTCACAACGTCGGCCACGCGCCCGACCAGGACTGGCCACGGGTCGCCGAGCTGGCCGAGGCGCAGTACGCCCGGGCGCTCAGCGCGTCGGTCCACGCGTGACCGCGGCCGGTCCGGACCGGCCGCCGGGCGGCGCGGCGGTGCTGGTGGTCGGGGTGCTCGTGGTCGGTGCCGAGGGTGCTGAGGGTGCTGAGGGTGCTGAGGGTGTCGAGGGTGTCGAGGG
>JALZBI010000289.1 GCA_030947565.1 Actinomycetota bacterium | reverse complement strand
ATCGCCTCCACGACGTCGTTCAGCGACTCGAGGTGCTGGATGTTGACCGTGGAGATGACGTCGATGCCGGCGGCGAGCAGCACCTCGATGTCCTCCCACCGCTTCGCCCGGGCGGAGCCGGGAGCGTTGGTGTGGGCCAGCTCGTCGACGAGGGCGACCTGCGGGCGGCGGGCGAGCACCGCGTCGACGTCGAGCTCCTGGAGGGTCGCGCCTCGGTGCTCGACCGTTCGGCGTGGCACGAGCTCGAGACCTTGGGCCTGGGCGCTGGTGAACGCGCGACTGTGGGTCTCCAGGAGGCCGACGACGACATCGGTGCCCCGGTCGGCCCGCCGGTGCGCCTCCGAGAGCATGGCGACGGTCTTCCCGACGCCAGGGGCGGCGCCGAGATAGATCCGTAGTCGTCCGCGGCTCACCGGACCATTGTCGCCGTCACTGCGTGACCGCGGTGGACAGCGCGAGGTTGAGCGCGGTGACGTTGACCCGCACCTCGCCGAGAAAGCCGAGCAGCCGCCCCTTGGTGGACGCCTGCACCAGCGCCGTCACGGTGGCGACCGGCAGGCCACGGGCCGCGGCGACCCGAGGCACCTGCCACTGCGCGTACTCGGGCGAGATGTCGGGGTCCAGACCGCTGGCGCTCGCGGTCAGCGCGTCCGCCGGAGTGGGGCCGGATGCCTGGGGGTTGGCCGCGCTCAGCGCCGCCTGCGCGCCGGACAGCGCCTTCGTCAGGTCGGCCGATGATGGCCCGAGGTTGGAGCCACCACTGGCCCCACCGGCATACTGGCTCGCCGACCGGCGGGTCTGGAACCACTGGGGATCCGTGACCTTCTGTCCCAAGCTGCTCGACCCGACCACCGTGCCGGACCGGTCAAGCAGTGAGCCGTTGGCGCTCCCATGGGCCACCACCTGGCCGACACCGAGGACGACGACCGGGTAGGCGACGCCGCAGAGCAGCGTGAGGACGAGCAGCATCCGTAGGGCGGGCTGCAGCTGGCGGACGAGGGCGGACAGGCTGAGAATGCTGGTGCTGGTCACGTTGGTCACGCTGGTCACGTTGGTCACGGCGGTCACGACATTCCGGGGAGAAGGGAGACGACGAGGTCGATGAGCTTGATCCCGATGAACGGGCTGACCACTCCGCCGACGCCGTAGACGAGCAGGTTGCGGCGTAGCATCGCGGCCGCGCCCTGCGGGGTGTAGCGAACACCCCTGAGTGCCAACGGGATCAGCGCGACGATGACGAGCGCGTTGAAGATGACGGCCGACAGCATCGCCGACGAGGGTGACGACAGGTGCATGACGTTGAGCGCCGCGAGCCCGGGGAAGACGCCGGTGAACATGGCCGGGATGATGGCGAAGTACTTGGCCACGTCATTGGCGATCGAGAACGTCGTCAGCGCCCCGCGGGTGATGAGCAGCTGCTTGCCGATCTCGACGATCTCGATGAGCTTGGTCGGGTTGGAGTCGAGGTCGACCATGTTGCCGGCCTCCTTCGCGGCCGAGGTGCCGGTGTTCATCGCGACGCCGACGTCGGCCTGGGCCAGGGCAGGGGCGTCGTTGGTGCCGTCGCCGGTCATCGCGACGAGCCGCCCGCCCTCCTGCTCCTTGCGGATCAGGGCCATCTTGTCCTCGGGGGTCGCCTCCGCCAGGAAGTCGTCGACCCCCGCCTCGTCGGCGATCGCCTTGGCGGTCAGCGGGTTGTCTCCGGTGATCATGACAGTGCGGATGCCCATGGCCCGCAGCCGGTCGAACCGTTCACGCATCCCCGGCTTGACGACGTCCTTGAGGTGGACCACGCCGAGCACGTGAGCCGGTCGGTCGTCGTGGCGCTGGGCGACGACCAGGGGCGTCCCACCGCTGCTGGCGATCCGGTTGACGATGGCCGACAGGCCCGCGGGCTCCGACCCCCCGTGCTGGCGCACCCAGTCCACGACCTGGCTGCTCGCCCCCTTCCGGATCCGGATACCGGAGGTGAGGTCGACGCCGGACATCCGCGTCTGAGCGGTGAACTCGACGAACGTCGCCCCCGAGCGCTCCAGCTCCGCCACCGAGCCGACCCCCGTCGTCTGCAGGTCGGCGCGGGCCAGCGTGACGACCGACCGACCCTCTGGGGTCTCGTCGGCCAGGCTGCTGAGGTATGCCGCGTGAGCCAGGTCGGTGGTCGGAACCCCGTCCACGGCCCGGAACTCCACAGCCCGGCGGTTGCCGAGCGTGATGGTGCCGGTCTTGTCGAGCAGCAGCGTCGACACGTCGCCGGCCGCCTCGACCGCGCGACCGGACATAGCCAGCACGTTGCGCTGCACGAGCCGGTCCATCCCGGCGATGCCGATCGCCGACAGCAGCGCCCCGATGGTGGTGGGGATGAGACAGACGAGCAGCGCGACCAGCACGACGATCTGCTGGGCTCCGCCGGAGTAGGACGCCATCGGCTGGAGGGCCATGACGACGAGCAGGAAGATGATGGTGAGGGTGGCCAACAGGATGTTGAGGGCGATCTCGTTCGGCGTCTTCTGACGGGCCGCCCCCTCGACGAGGGCGATCATCCGGTCGATGAAGGTCTCGCCCGGCTTGGTCGTGATCCGCACGACGATCCGGTCCGAGAGGACCGTCGTCCCTCCGGTCACGGCACAGCGGTCGCCTCCGGACTCCCGGATGACCGGCGCGGACTCGCCGGTGATGGCCGACTCGTCCACGGTGGCCAGGCCGTCGACGATGTCGCCGTCGCCCGGGATGACCTGCCCGGCCTCGACGACGACGAGGTCGCCGAGCCGCAGCTCGGACCCCGGCACCGGCTCCTCTGTGCCGGCCGTGCCGGCCGTGCCGGCCGTGCGCCCGGACCCGCGTGGGTCGCTACCGACGAGGCGGCGAGCCATGGTCTCGGTACGCGCCGCTCGGAGCGTCGCGGCCTGCGCCTTCCCGCGTCCCTCGGCGACCGCCTCGGCCAGGTTGGCGAAGACCACCGTGACCCAGAGCCAGAGTGCGACGCCGATGGAGAACACCGAGGGGTGGATGACCGCAAGGATCGTCGTGAGCAGCGAGCCGACCCAGACGACGAAGATGACGGGGCTGCGGACGACGTGCCGGGGGTCGAGCTTGACCAGCGCCTGCGGGAGGCCGGCGGTCAGGGACGCGAAATTCACTGGAGGGCCTCGGCAATCGGCCCGAGGGCCAGGGTGGGGACGTAGGTCAGGCCGGTGACGACCAGCGCCACACTGAGCAGCAGGGTGACGAACAGGGGGGTATGCGTCGGCATCGTGCCGGCGGTGGTCGGGCGTCGCTTCTGGGCCACCAGCCGCCCGGCGAGGGCGAGGACGAGGACGATGGGGACGAACCGGCCGAGGGCCATGGCCAGCGCGAGGGTGAGGTTGAGGTAGGGCTGGTCGGCGGTGAGGCCGGCGAACGCGCTGCCGTTGTTGTTGGCGGCCGACGTGTAGGCGTAGACCATCTCGGTCAGGCCGTGAGGACCGCCGGCGAGCAGGCCGCTCTGGGCGACGGGAAGCACGACGGCGATCCCGCTGAGCACGAGGACGAGGGCGGGTGTGACCAGGGTGTAGAGGGCGGCAAGGGTGATCTCGTGCCGGCTGATCGTCTTGCCGAGGAGCTCCGGGGTGCGACCGACCATCAGCCCGGCGATGAAGACCGTGATGATGGCGACGACGAGGGCGCCGTAGAGCCCGGATCCCGTTCCGCCGGGCGAGATCTCGCCCAGCATCATGTTCAGCAGCGCCACACCGCCGCCGGCCGCGCTGTAGCTCTCGTGCATCGAGTTGACCGCGCCGGTCGAGGTGCCGGTCGTCGAGGCGGCGAAGAGGGTGGAGCCCCAGATCCCGAACCGGGTCTCCTTGCCCTCCATGCTGCCCGCGACACCGGAGCTCGCGGCGACCTCGGCCCAGGTGGTGAGGGCGACCGATGAGGCCCACAGGATGCCCATGAAGGCCGTGATCGCGTGACCCTGACGACGGTCGCCGACCATGAGCCCGTAGACGCGCGGAAGGGCGAACGGGATGACCAGCAGCAAAAAGATCTCGACGAGGTTGGTCACCGCGTTGGGGTTCTCGA
>JALZBI010000288.1 GCA_030947565.1 Actinomycetota bacterium | reverse complement strand
CTCCCGGCCGCCCGCCGGTCCGCGCGCGCGGCGGTGGCGACCGGCATCCGCACGATCGACCGGCAGCGCGCCGCCCGGGAGCGCCTCGTCCGTCGGCTCGGCGACCCGCCCCAGCGGCCATGGGTCTACCTCATCGTCGCCACGGGCGACATCGACGAGGACATCCCGCAGGCCCAGGCGGCCGCGCGGGAGGGCGCCGACGTGATCGCCGTCATCCGGTCCACCGGTCAGTCCCTGCTCGACTACGTGCCCGAAGGCGCCACGCACGAGGGGTACGCCGGCACCTACGCCACCCAGGAGAACTTCCGGCTCATGCGGGCTGCGCTCGACGAGACGAGCAAGGAGGTCGGCCGCTACGTGCGTCTGACCAACTACGCCTCAGGCCTGTGTATGCCGGAGATCGCTGCGCTGGCCGGGCTCGAGCGGCTCGACATGATGCTCAACGACTCGATGTACGGCATCCTCTTCCGCGACATCAACCCCGTCAGAACCTTTGTCGACCAACGGTTCTCGCGCCAGATCCACGCCCGCGCCGGCATCATCATCAATACCGGCGAGGACAACTACCTCACCACCGCCGACGCCGTGGAGGCCGCGCACACCGTCACCGTCAGCCAGCTGCTCAACGAGTACTTCGCCCACGAGGCCGGCCTCGAGGACTGGCAGCTTGGCCTGGGCCACGCGTTCGAGATCAACCCCGACCTGCCCGACTCGTTCCGCCTCGAGCTCGCCCACGCGATGCTGGCCCGGCAGCTGTTCCCGGACGCGCCGCTGAAGTGGATGCCGCCGACCAAGCACATGACGGGCGACGTGTTCCGGGGCTACCTGCTCGACGGGTTCTTCAACCTCGTGGGCACGATGACCGGCCAGGGCATCCTGCTCGTCGGGATGATGACCGAGGCGGTCGTGACGCCCTTCCTGTCCGACCGGGACCTCGCGCTGCAGAACGTCCGCTACGTCATGAACGCCGCGGGTGGGCTGGTCGAGGACTTCCACCCGCCGCGCGACGGGTTCATCCAGACGCGCGCGCGCCACGTCCTCGGCGAGGCGGTCCAGCTGCTCGAGCGGATCGTGGACGGGGGACCCAGGTCTCAGCGCGGGGACGGGTTGCTCCCGGCCATCGCCGACGGGACGTTCGGGCTGATGAAGCGCCCCGCTGACCGGGGCAAGGGACTGGACGGCGTCGTCAAGAAGGCCACCGGCGCCGGCGGGTACGACAACCCGGCGGTCAGCCTCCTGGAGGAAGGGAGCACCCGGTGAGCGACCGGCATACGCTCGTCCGGCCCTACGGCGACACCACCGGCGACGGCATGGTGCAGGTGTCGTTCACCCTGCCCTTGCCCTATCAGGCGAACCCGAAGAGGGCGGAGGGAGCGGCCCTGCAGCTGGCCCGCAAGATGGGCATGGAGCCCGCGCTGCTGGTCCACGCCAAGGAGATGGGCCCGGACTTCACCTTCTTCGTCGTCTACGGTTCGGTCACCCACCTGGTCGACCTGCGGGAGGTGACCGTGGTCGAGCGGGAGTACCCCCTCCTGAGCGCCAAGGAGATCAACCTCGCCGTCAAGCGCTCGCTGAGGCGCAAGCTCG
This sequence comes from Actinomycetota bacterium, assembly GCA_030947565.1. GTDB lineage: Bacteria > Actinomycetota > Actinomycetes > Actinomycetales > Dermatophilaceae > Lapillicoccus. The sequence continues at coordinate 2,490 of JALZBI010000288.1, read as the reverse complement.
TCGTCGTCGGCGCCTGCATCGGCACCGACGCACACACCGTTGGCATCGACGCGATCCTCAACATCAAGGGCTTCGCGGGGGAGAAGGGCCTGGAGTACTACCGCGAGATCCGGGTGGTCAACCTCGGCGCCCAGGTCCTCGTCCCCGAGCTGGTGGCGCAGGCCCGAGCCGAACGCGCCGACGCCGTGCTGGTCAGCCAGGTCGTCACCCAGAAGGACGCCCACCTGCACAACACGTCGGAGATGTCGGCGGCGTTCCGCGAGGCGTACCCCGGCGGCCAGGTGCCGCTGCTCGTCGTCGGCGGACCCCGCTTCGAGGAGGGCTCGGAGGCGACCCTCGGCGTCGACCGGATCTTCGGCCGGGGCACGACGCCCGGCGAGGTCGCGTCCTACCTCGTCCACGCCCTGGTGCCTCAGGCCGAGCGGGCGGCGGGGTGAGCCCCCTCGAAGTCATGGTCGGCACCGTGGTCACGCACCGCCGGTACGTGCCCTACAGCCACGCCCACTACGCCGGCAACCTCGTCGACGGTGCCTACTCGCTAGCGGCGTTCGGCGACGTCGCGACCGAGCTGTGCATCCGCACCGACGGGGACGAGGGGCTGTTCGCGTCCTACAGCGACGTGCAGTTCCGGGCTCCGGTCCGCGCCGGCGACGTCATCGAGATCGAGGGCCTGCTCGTGCGGGTGGGCCGGCGGAGCCGGGAGATGGTGTTCGAGGTCCGCGTCGTCGCCCGCGGCACCGGTACGGACACCACCCCGTCCGCAGCGAAGGTCCTCGACCCGCCGGTCATCGCCACCACGGCGCGCGGCACCTGCGTGGTCCCCTGAACCACGTCATGGCCAACACGCAGGAGGGTGGCGGCCACGTGCTCGAAGGGTTCTCGGTAGTCGCCGCCCTGGCCGCCGTGGTGTCGCGGGTGCGGTTCGGGACGCTGGTCGCGGGCAACCTCTACCGGCACACCCGGCTGTCCTCGCCAACCAGGCGGCGACGATCGACGACAGCGGTGGCCGCTTCGTCCTCGGCCTCGGGGCGGGGTGGCCGGCAATTGGGCCCCAGCGAAGCCGGGGGGCACGAGCCGTAGGGCATCGACCTGCCTGCGCCCGGACCGCGGCTGCGACAGTTCGAGGAGGCGTGCCGGGTCGTCCGGGCGCTGCGGGTGGAAGAGGTTGCGACCTTCGACGGCACCCACTAACAGCCGCGCGATGCCCGCATGGACCCCAAGCCGGGCCGGGCCGATGCCGCTCCTGATCGGCGGCGCGGGGGAGAAGGTCACGGCGGGGATCGTCGCCCGGAAGGCCCACGAGTGGAAGGTGTGGGGCACGCGGGAACTCGTCGTCACCGACGGTCACCTCGGAGGAGACCCGGCCCGCCCGCGGGAGCTGCTCGACGTCATGGCCCACGGGGTCGTCGGCTTGGTCCGGTAAGTCCGGATCGCCGGCCCTCCGGCGTGTCGCCCGCGGACACGCCGAAGCCCCGAAAGTTTGCCGTCCGGTAGGCGAGTTCCCTTCTCCGCAAAGGGGCGCCCCTGACCTGCACGAACGCGCGTCGTCGCAGGTGAGCGGCGGGTTGACAGGTCGAGGTCGCTGAGTACGTTTGGGCTCGGTGGTTCACCGTGGACGGTCAGCCAACGAGGCACGGGGAATGGTTCGAGAGGGGGTTCTCGGCGGCTTGCGCGCGCAGCCGCCGACCAAGCCAGGCTCACCCGACGGGCCATGAGCCGGCCTTGCCGCCGCTGACTGGTGGACGTCATGACGGCCCGCAACGCTCAGTAGACAACAGCAGCCACGCCGACAGCCCGTCGGCCTGGGGCTGGTCCCAACGGCGTTGCGGCCCGTCGTGGTCCCCAGCTCGGCCACGCTGACGCCCCGCGTCGGCTCCCGTCACAGCCCGTCGCCGTTCCCGGCCCGCCCGCGAACCTGGGGAAGCCAGCCAGGTCGTGCGGTTACCGTTGCGACGTGCCGCCGCTCCGTCGCCTACTGCTCGCGGTGCTGGCGGCCGTGGCCCTCTGCCTGGCGTTCCCAGACGCCGGACTCTGGTTCCTCGCTCCCATCGGCGTCGGGCTCCTGGCTCTCGCCACCTGTGGCGCCCGGGTCCGCGAGGGGGCGCTCCTGGGACTGGTCACCGGACTGGTCTTCTTCGGCTACTCGCTCAGCTGGGCCGGCATCGTCGTCGGAGTCGTGCCGTGGGCCGGGCTCACGGTCTGCCAGGCCCTCTTCCTCGCCCTGCTCGGCGGCGCGACGGCCGGGCTGCAGGGCCGTCCGGACCTGTGGCGGAGGTGGGAGGGGGAGCACGGGCTCGCGACCCGCGCGCGGGTGCGTCCGCTCGTCGTCGCCCTGGCGTGGGGCGCCCAGGAGGCCCTGCGGGACCGCATCCCGTACGGGGGCTTCCCCTGGGTCCGTCTCGCGTTCAGCCAGGCCGACAGCCCGATGGGGCGGCTCGCCGCCCTGGCGGGGGCGCCGGGGGTGACCTTCGCGGTCGCGTTGGTGGGGGG
>JALZBI010000287.1 GCA_030947565.1 Actinomycetota bacterium | reverse complement strand
GCCCGTAGCCGCCCGCGCTGCTGCGCCAGCTCGACGCTGGCCCGGGAGAGCGCCCGGTAGGTCGAGCGGATCTCCGGCTCGGTGGCCAGCTCGGCCAGGTGCTCGGCCACCGTGCCGGCGTCACCGTCGACCGCCGGCCCGGCCAGCGCCTGGTCGCCCTCTCGGAGCGCGTTGTCGAGGGCGGAGGCGAGCAGGGGCCCGAGGATCCGGCCGGGCGCCTCCACCCCGGCATCCTCGAGCAGCTGGGTGGCCTGGGCCACGACGGTGGCCACATGGTTGGCACCGAGGGTGAGCGCCGCGTGGTAGAGCGGACGGTCCTCCTCCTCGACGAGGACGGGTTCGCCGCCCATCTCGAGCACGAGCGCCTCGCCGAGCGGCTGCAGCTCCTTCAGCGTCGTGACCGCGAAGCACACGTCGCTCAGGCGGTCGAGGTCGGCGGCGGTGCCGGTGAAGGACATCGCCGGGTGGATGCCGAGAGGGAGCACCCCCGCGCGAGCGGCCGCCTCCAGCACCGCGGCGCCGTAGCGCCCGCTCGTGTGGACGACCACCTGACCGGGGCGAAACGAGCCGAGGGTCGCCAGGCCGCCGACCAGCCCGGGCAGCGCGTCGTCCGGGACCGCAAGCAGGACGAGGTCGGCGTCGGCGACGACCTCGGGGACGGCCTCCACCGGTGCAGCGGGCAGCAGGTCGGCCGCGCGGTGCAACGACGCCTCGCTCACCGCCGCGACGGCGACCACCCGGTGCCCGGCCCGGTCGAGGGCAGCACCGAGCACGGCACCAACCCGCCCCGCGCCGACGACCCCGACTCGGAACCGCGGCGGGCGGTCGGACCGGTCGGCCGTGTCGCTCACAGCGCGAGACGCTACCCCGCCGGACCGACGACCACCTGCGGGCAGGATGGGCGGATGCCCGAACCCGTGCCGTGGCCGGCCGCATGGCAGCGCGCCCTCTACGGCCCGGACGGGTTCTACCGACAGCCGGAGGGACCGGCCGGGCACTTCACGACGGCCACCCATGCCGGCGCCGGCGCCCTCCTCGCGGAAGGCCTGTGGGGGTGGGCCGACCGGCTCGGCGTGGACGGCATCGTCGACGTCGGGGCGGGCCGCGGCGAGCTCCTGCACCATCTGTATGCCGCCGCGCCGCATCGCCCGCTCGTGGGACTGGACGTCGTCGTCCGCCCGCTCACTCTCCCCGCCCCGGTCGGGTGGACGGTCTCCCCGGGTGGCGCCACCCTCCCGCGTGAGGCCCTACCCCCGAACCATCTCGTCGTCGCCCACGAATGGCTCGATGTCGTTCCGTGCGTCATCGGCGAGGTGGCGTCCGACGGTTCACTGCGGGAGGTCCTGGTCGACCCAGAGTCCGGGGCCGAGACTCTGGGGTATGCCCTGTCGAATGCGGATCAAGAGTGGTGCCAACGCTTCTGGCCATCCGCAGTGGGCTCGGACGCTGAGGTCCGCGACCGGGTCGAGGTCGGCCGGGCCCGCGACGACGCGTGGCTGGCTCTCCTGGACCGGGCCGAGGGTGGCCCGGCGGTCGCCGTCGACTACGGGCATACCGCCGGCGACCGCCCCGCCGGCGGCACCCTGGCGGCATACCGGGCGGGGCATCGTGTCGACCCCGTGCCGGACGGGTCCTGCGACCTCACCGCCCACGTCGCGGTCGACACGCTCCAGCAGACGGAGCGGCTCAGGCAGCGCGACGCCCTTCCGGCGACCGGCCCCCCGGAGCACGAGCTGGCCGGACGCGACCCGGCGGCCTACCTGGCCGCGGTGGCCCGCCGGGCCGAGTCGGGGGCACTGCGGCGGGCAGGCGGGTTCGGTGACTTCTGGTGGGTGGTGTGGGCGCCGTAGCCCTCAGACGGGAGCCACGAGCAGCCGCTGGAAACCCCGCAGCACGAACGTCGGCCGCCGCATCGCCTCGACCACCTCCAGCGCCTCGTACCGATGGAGCAGAGCCGCGACACTCGTCTCCAGCTCGAGTCGGGCGAGGGGTGCCCCGATGCAGAAATGGATGCCGGCACCGAACGCCAGCTGCGGGTTGGGGTCGCGGTCCGGGCGGAAGGTGTCGGGCGATTCGAAGACAGCCGGGTCGCGGTTGGCGGCACCGAGCAGAGCTGCGACCTTCTCCCCCGCCGAGATCGTGACCTCGCCGACCGTCACGTCGCGGGTGGCCGTGCGCTCGAACAGCTGGAGCGGCGAGTCGTGCCTCAACATCTCCTCGACGAGCGAGACCGGGTGCTGCGGGTGCTCGCCGGAGGCGATGATCGAGGCGAGCCCGTTGCCGAAGCCGTTGACGCTGGCCTCGTGCCCGGCGTTGAGCAACAGCACGACCGTCGCGACGAGCTCCTGGCTCGACAACCGGTCGCCACCCTCGCGCACGGCGACGAGGTCCGACAAGAGATCATCCCCCGGGGCCGAGACCCGTTGCTTCGCAAGGTTGTTGACGTATGCCGCGAACTCGGCGCTCGCCGCCAGGGCCTCCGACTCGTGCTCCGGCGTCCGGTTGACCTCGTACATCTTGACGATCGCCTGGGACCAGGGGCGCAGCAAGGCCCGGTCCGCCTCGGGCCAGCCGAGCAGCTCGGCGATGACCAGCACCGGTAGCGGCTCGGCAAGGTGGGCGATCGCGTCGAAGGACCCGGTTTCGGCGAGCTCGGCCTCGCACCCGTCGAGCAGGCCCGCGGTCAGCTCGGCGATGCGGGGGGCGAGCCGGGCGACGTGGCCGCGGCTGAAGGCGCTCTGGACGAGGCGGCGCAGGCGGGTGTGCTTCGGCGGCTCGCTGTCGAGGATGGAGTCGGCGTGCAGCCAGTTGAACGTCTCCCACAGGTCGTGCGGCTCGCGTGCCCGGTAGATCCGGCCGAGGCCGCGGTCCCGGAGCACCTGGCTGCACGCGGCGTGGCTTGTGGCCAGCCACAGCCCGAGCCCGCTGTGCCAGGCGACCGGAGCCTCGGCGCGCAGCCGGGCGAAGGACGGGTACGGGTCGGCGACGACGTCGGGGTCGGAGAGGTCGAGCAGCGTGGCAGCGTCCGTTTCTGGCATGGGTGGAGGTATATCCGAACGCTAGAGCGCTCGGATATACCTCCACCCAAAGCCGGGTGCACCCGGGCATACGGCAGACTGGCGGCTATGACCCTGACGCCCGGTGGACCCGTGGTCGCGGGTGGACGGGAGGTGACCGTCGGACTCGGTGCGGGCGGCCTCGCCACCGCCGACATGGTGCTCAACATCGGGCCGCAGCACCCCGCCACCCATGGCGTCCTCCGGCTGCGTGTCGTCCTCGACGGCGAGCAGATCGTGCGGGCCGAGCCGATCGTCGGCTACATGCACCGGGGCGCCGAGAAGCTGTTCGAGGTGCGTGACTACCGGCAGATCCTGGTGCTGGCCAACCGCCACGACTGGCTGTCGGCGTTCGGCAACGAGCTGGGCGTGGTCCTCGGCGTCGAGCAGATGCTCGGGATGGAGGTCCCAGAACGGGCGGTGTGGGCCCGCACCCTGCTGGCCGAGCTCAACCGGGTGCTCAACCACCTGATGTTCCTCGGCTCCTACCCGCTGGAGCTCGGCGCGATCACTCCGGTGTTCTACGCGTTCCGCGAGCGCGAAGAGCTGCAGGCGGTCATGGAGGAGGCCTCCGGCGGCCGGATGCACTACATGTTCAACCGGGTCGGTGGGCTGAAGGAGGACCTCCCCGCGGGCTGGCTGGGGAGGGTGCAGCACGCCATCGACGAGGTCCGGCGGCGGTTGCCCGACCTGCGAAACATGATGGTGGGCAACGAGATCCTCGTCGCCCGGACACGTGACGTCGGCGTCCTGTCGCCGGAGACCATCCTGTCCTACGGTGTCTCCGGCCCCATCGCGCGAGCGAGCGGGGTCGACGTCGACCTGCGTCGCGACGCCCCCTACCTGGCGTATGCGGAGCTGTTCGTTGACGGGGGCCCTGGCCGGGTCGTCACCCGCACGGCCGGTGACTGCGAGGCGCGGCTCTCGGTGCTCCTGGAGCAGACCGACGTCAGCCTCGACCTCGCCGAGGCCTGTGTCGCCCGGCTGCGCTCCCTGCCCCAGGGTCCGGTCAACGTCAGGCTGCCCAAG
>JALZBI010000051.1 GCA_030947565.1 Actinomycetota bacterium | reverse complement strand
CTACTGGACCGCCTGGGCCTCGGCGCCCTGGCCGACGCCGACCCCCGGCACCTGTCCGGCGGCGAGCAGCGCCGGCTCGCCGTGGCGGCCGCCGTCGCCCATCAGCCCGCCCTCGTGCTGGCCGACGAGCCCACGATCGGCCAGGACCGGCATACCTGGGCCGCGGTGGTCGGCGTCCTCGACGCCGTGCGGGCCACCGGCTCGGCCGTCGTCATCGCGACCCACGACGACGCGGTGGTGGCTCGGGCCGACGTGGTGGTGACGGTCGCCTCGACCGCCCCCGTCGCCCGTGATGCCGTTGTCCCGCAACGCCGGTCACTGGCCGCCCGCTGCGGGCCGCTGTCCCTGTTCATCGCCGGCCTGCTCGTCCTGCCGCTGCCCGCACTGTCCACGTCGTGGCCACAGTTCCTCGCGGTGCTGGTCGTCGAGGTGCTGCTGCTCGTGCTCGCTCTGGCCGCGCCCGGGCGCGGGGGGCCACCACCGCCGCGGGTGCGCCGGACGTTGCTCCGCCTGGTGCCGGCGTTCGTCGGCATCCTCGGGGTCGGCTGGTCCACATGGCTGCTCGGCGGCCACCATCTCGACCTCGCCGTCGGGGCCGCGTTGCGAGTCCTCACACTCGTGCTGCCGTCGGTCGTCCTGCTGCCGTTCGTCGACCCCGACGAGCTCGGCGACCACCTGGCGCAGCGGGTACGCCTGCCCGCCCGGCCGGTCGTCGCGGCAACCGCTGCACTGCAACGGTTCCAGTCGTTCAGCGCCCTCTGGGGGGAGATCACGCGCGTGCGCCGGGTGCGGGGCATCGGGGCCGGTCGGTCCCTCCTGGCCCGCTCGAAAGAGGTGGCGGCGACGACCCTCGCGCTCTTCGTCTCGGTGCTCGGCCAGGCCGCCGTCCTCGCGCTGGCGATGGACGCGCGCGGCTTCGCCGGGGCGCACCGGCGCACCTGGGCCGGAGCTGCACCGTGGCGCGTCGCCGACACGCTGGCGGTGCTCGGTGGGCTGCTCGTCGTGGCCACCGCGGCGGCCGCGCGGCTCACCCTCCCGGGGTAGACCGCTCGGCTGCGCGCTGCCGGGTGGTCGGGTTGCCGGTCCGGTATCACGGTGATCGACCACGGGCTCCTGATGGACATGGCACTTCAGAGTGTGGGCAGCAGCACCCACTACAACGTCAGCTACGACACGACGCTGTCGGCCGCCGACGGCCAGCAGCGCGCCCAGTCGCTCCTCTCCCTCAGCGAGTCGGACTACGGCATCATGTCGGACTGGTTTGGCGGGATCGCCCTGCCCTACTCCCTTCCGGTCGCCGTCAACATTGTTCCGGGTGGCTACGCGAGAGCCGGTTGGGGGCCGCCCATCTCGCTCCAACCCGGCAACGGATCCGGCATGGACGTGGTGCGCTACCTGCTCGTCGCCGAGGTCGTCGAGATGTTCATGCTCGCGCAGAACGCGGGCTGGTTCGCCAGCGACGGGTCGAACGAAGGATCCGCCGGGGAGGGACTGTCGCGTTTCCTGTCCGCAGAGATCCTCCGTCGCACGGGGCTCGGCTTCAACGAGCCGGGCTTCGACACATCCGGGCTCTGGATCAACAGCGACCGGCTCGACTACGTCAACGCGATCGACGAGCACGACCACGCGCCCGACGCGAAGAGCGGTTGCGCGACGCTGTTCATCTACTACCTGTCGTACCAGCTCGGCTACCAGATCAAGCAGATCGTCCAAGCCGCAGCACCGAGCCTGGCCGGCGTCTACCGCAACCTCACGGGCCGCAGCGACGACCCGTTCCCGGCCTTCAAGGCCCTAGTCGACGCCCACTTCCCGCGCACCAACCCGGACGGGTCGGATCACAGCTGGACGATCCCGGGCCCCAACCCGGACAACCCCTTCCCTCTCGATTTCTACCAAGGAGCGACTCCCATGGCTGTTCGGATCTTCTGGCGCATGAACCCAGGCCGCAACGTGGTCAACCTCAACTGGAACGCGCTCAGCGCCGACTCCGTCGTCGCCGTCTCGACGAGTGAGTACGTCACCGGAGGGCAGAAGCTCGCCGACAACAGCGCCCAACGCTTCGTCGGATCGGCGTCGATCACGGTTGACAACATCACTCCGCACGGGCCGCCCTTCGACCCGAACCACGGCGTGACCTTCGTCGTGACCGTCGGCTGGAGCTCAGCGCTGAACATCTGCACCGACGTGGTCCTCATCGAGAACCAACCCCAGTCCGTCCTCTACATCGGCTCGCAGACCCGGTCCGGCACGCAGACACCGGACGGTGGCAGCGGCCCCCCGTCACCGAGCCTCGACCAGCCGGTCAGCATGGGGTCCGGGCCCATCACGTTCCACACCGCGACCGTCACGTCCGACGGGTCGGTCACCCAGGTCTCGGCTGCGCGGGCCGCCACCCCTCGCGAGGTCCGGACCGAGCTCGCGGCCGCCCTGCCCTAGCCGGCAGGGTCAGTCAGCGGCAGTCGCGCACGTCAGCGGGCCCCACCAGTGAGGAAGCGGCGCGGGTTCTCGACGAGGAGGGCCTGCCCGACCTCGTCGCCGAGCGCGCTCCGCACCCGGGGCACGAAGGTCCGACCGAGGACGTCCATGCCAGGGCCACCGGCGTAGGCCCGCAGCATGCTGCGTCGACCGACGTCGGTGCCGAGGAGGATCTGCGCGCCGTGACCGAGGGCACCGACGGCGGCAATGAGGTCAAGCACGGCCGCGTCGGCGTGGTACTTCGTCCGGCCGATGGTGTCGTAGCCGAGAAACGCGCCACGAGAGGCGATCTCGGCGTGCAGCGCGGGATCGAGGTTGCGGTCGAGGTGGGCCAGCATCACCCGGTGCGCAACCACTCCGCCCGCCTCGAGCAGGTCGAGGATGTCGTGCGCCGCCGTGCCCACCTCGGTGTGGACGGCCACCGGAGCCCCGGTGCGCACCGCCGCCTCCGCCCCCGCCTCCAACCAGCGCCGCTCCCCGGGCTGCACGACGTGATAGCTCGCGCCCAGCTTGATGATGCCGGCGCGGATGTCCGTGAGCAGCGGTCGCGGGCCCTGCCAGTCACGGTCGTCGATGCCGGTCTCCAGATCGGTGACCATGAGGTCGGCCAGCTCGGCGACGGCGAGGGTATGCACCCAGTGGCCCGCGGGGTAGTGCGCCTTGCGGTGGATGCCGGTCGCCAGCACGACCTTGACGCCGGTGCGCCGGCTGAGCTCCGCGGTGGCGGTCGGTTTGCGCCCCAACCCGATCGGTGTCAGGTCGACGACGGTGTCGATGCCGCTCTCGCGGACCCACTCGACCTCCTCGACCATCCGGTCGAGGTCCTGGAACTCCTCGCCCGGCAGCACCGGACTGCGAAGGAACAGGTGCTCGTGGGCGTCGACCCGCCCGAGCGCGTCGCCTTCCACCGGGCCCAGGGCCGTGGTCACGCTCATCGGTCTCCCCCTGTCTGCCGGGCGTCCCTAGACATGGGCCCCGTCCTCGACGAGCCGCGCCCGCAACACGGCGGTATCGACGGTTCGCGGTTCGCGCCCCGCGTCGACAGCCAGCGCCGCCGCGAGGCCGGCCGCGTGGCCCATCGCCGTGCACTGGCCGATCGACCGGGCCGACGCGTGCGCCTCGTGGGTCGCGGAGAAGAACCGGCCGGCGGCGAGCAGTCCGTCGAGCGTCACCGGCACCAGCGTCCCGAACGGGATGCCGTAGGTGCCGCCGTCCGGCTCGGCCAGCCCACCGACATACTCCCACCGGGTCGCTCCACCGGCGGAATGGTCCTCGATCGGTGCGCCGCACCGCGCGATGTCGTCGACGTGCGACCGAGCGCCCCGGAAGTCGTGTCCGCTCAGCACGGACGCGCCGACGAGCCGCCGGGTCTCCCGGATCCCCAGGCGCGGCGACGTGCCGAGCAGGTACGACGACTCGTAGCCGGGGACCCGGTCATGCAGGAATCGGGCGTACTCCCAGCTCTGACGCCGTCCCTCCTGCTCCGCCCGGGACAGCTCCCAGGGGTCGGTGAGGTCACGGCCGGCGACCCGAGTCATGTTGGCGTGCCGCACTCCCGGCAGGTTGGTCACATGGATCGACCCCTCGCGCCGTGGGAGGGCGTAGGTCCCATCCGCGATCGCCTCCCCGATGAGGGCATGAATCTCCTTGGTGGGGGCGGTCGTCGGGCCCACCCCACCGAGCCGGAAGGTCGACGTCGCGGGCTGGATCCCGTCGAGCGGCAGGCTGGGTGCCAGCTCAGCGCCCGCCCGCCAGGCGACTTCCCCCTCGCCGGTGGCGTCGACGACGACCGCCGCGTCGAGCCGCAAGGGCCCGGCCCTCGTCTCGACGACCACCCCGACGACCCGCCTGTCAGCGACGACGGCCGCCGTCATGAGCCCGTAGAGAAGCAGGTCGGCGCCCGCCCCGGCCACCAGCTCGTCCCACACGACCTTGAGGGCCTCCGGCTCGTAGGTGACGCCGGTGCCCGCCCCGTAGGTGTTGGGGCGCTCGAACGACATCTCGCGCCCAGCCAGGCGCTCGCACACCTCCCACCCGACGCCGCCGACGACCCGCTCGTTGCGCTCGCCCGGGGCGTAGAACCCGTAGAAGGTGTCGAGGACCCGGGTCCCCGTGCCGCCGAGGAACCCGCCGCTCTCGACCAGCAGGGTCCGGGCGCCCGCGCGGGCGGCGGCCACGGCGGCGCTGCTCCCCGCCGACCCGCCGCCGATGACGAGTATGTCGCCGCGCCAACCGCATCTGACGTCCGCGACCTCGTCCGGCGCATACCGCGTCGTCAGGGTCATGACCCCCCTCCCGCGGAAAGGCCGCCCGGATGCGCGGAGCCGGACGCCCAGGGCCGCCCGCCCAGGCTCCACCCGCCGTCGACCGGGATGACGGCGTTGGTCGTCTGGCCCGACTCCGGGCCGACGAGCCAGGCGACGGCAGCGGCGACCTCGGTGGCCAGGGCCGGACGAGCGGCCAGTGGCATGAGCTCCGGGAACCGGGCCTGGATCCGTGGGTCGGAGAGGGCCCGGGCCGCCATCGGCGTGTCGACCAGGCCGGGAGAGACGAGGTTGACCCGGATGCCGCGGGCGGCCCCTTCGTAGGCCGCCGCCTCGACGAGCGGGACGAGGCCGGCCTTGGCCACCCGGTAGGCGACCGTGAGGAAGTCGGGGTCGAGCGACGAGGCCAGCGCGGAGCCGATGAGCACGACCGACGCGCCGTCGTCGGCGTGCCTCAGGGCGGCCCGCAGGACCGCGAACGCAGCGGTGAGGTCGACCCGCAGCACCGCGTCCCAGCCCTCGTCGGTGCACTCGCCGACCGGGCCGTCGCCGAGCCGGCGCCCGCTCATGCCGACGGCGTGCACGACGGCCGAAAGAGGCTGCGCAGCCTTGCCGCTCGCGACCCGCTCCGCCACCCCGGGCTGCGTCACGTCCTCGTCAGGACGGTCCGAACCGTGCACGACGAACCCGTCGGCGGCCAGCCGGCGCACGCAGGCCGATCCGATGCCGCCGGTCGCTCCCGCCACCCAGGCGTGGCGGGTCGCGCTCACGGCTCGACCCTCAGCACGCCGGCCTTCCGTCGCGCGTGCTCGAGGTACGCGCCCTCGAAGAGCTCGGCCGACCGCTGCGTCCCGACGATCTGGGCACCGGTGAGCACCGGCAGCTCGACCCCCCGGTCGGCGAGCCGCTGCGCCGTCAGCACCTTGACGGTATTGACGACGGCCACGTTGGCCACGGTGCTGACCGGGCCGACCTTGTGCGGCCAGCCGTCGATGTCGACGGCAGCGTCGCCCAGCGGCGTGCACAGGTCGATGACGACGTCGGCGTGGTCGGCGAGCACGGTCCCCGACGCGTGGGTGGGCGGCACCGACCTGGCCTCCCGCAGGGAGGTGACGGCAATCACCGTGAGACCCGCCTTCTTCGCCAGCATGGCGGTCTCGACCGGCACCGCGTTGCGGCCGCCGGCGCTGAAGATCATCATCGCGTCGGTCGGTCGCAGTGCGAAGTTGGCCAGCATCGCCTCGGCCAGTCCCGAGACCCGCTCGATGAACATCGCCTGCCGCTGGCCGTTCGCCCCCGCGATCTCGGTGTGGAACGTCATGGACAGCTCGACGATCGGGTGCCAGCCGGGGTAGGAGCCGTAGCGGGGGAACATCTCCTCGACGGGAATGCGGGAGTGCCCGGTGCCGAAGGTGTGCACGACGCCGCCCCCGCCGATGGCGTCCGCCGCCACGTCGGCCGCGGCCTCCATGGCCGGCTGCTGGGTGCCCTCGATGGCGTCGAGGACCCGACGCGCCTCGTCGAACCAGGTCATCGCGGGTCTCTCTCGTCGAGGTGGTCCGCGGGGTCGCCCATCGCGTGACGGTCACCCGCATACAGCGCTGCGCCGTGGGAGCCGGCACGTGACCCGAGGAGGCCGGGGAGGACACTCACCGCCCCGGTCAGGGGCGTGCGCTCGGCCAGGACGCGCTCCACCGGCGGAGCCAGGTGGTGGAAGGCCCCGGCTAGGCCGCCACCGAGAACGACGGTCGTCACCCCGGTCACGAGGCAGCAGCCGGCGGCGGCCATCCCGATCGCGGTGCCCGCCCGGTCGAACGCGGCGAGGGCGAAGGGGTCGCCGGCGTCGGCCGCGGCCGACACCATCGCCGCGGTGAGGGCGTCGACCCGCCCACCGCACTGCTCCCGCAGGAGCGGCGACTGTCCGGTGAGGACGGCACGAGCCGTGGCCCCCACGATGGCCGAGGCGGAGGCCACCGTCTCGAGGCAGCCCGTGGCACCGCAGCCACACCGCTCGCCGGGGTGGGCGACGGGCACGTGCCCCATCTCCGGGGTGTGGTCGTGCTCCTGGACGACGACCCGACCGTCGCGGGCGAGAGCGCCGCCGACCCCCGTGCCCAGCGTGAGGAAGAGCGCGTCGGTCCGTCCGACGGCCGCCCCGGCGTAGAGCTCGGCGACGCCGAACGCCCGCGCGTCGTTGAGGACCCACAGCGGCTTGCCGGTATGCCGGCGCACCTGCTCCCCGACGGGGCGCCGGTGCCAGTCGCCCGGGACGTTGGGGATGACGAGGGTCTCCTGACGGCGGGTGTCGACGGTGCCCGGCAGGGCGAGACCCACCCCGGCGGCGTGGTCGCCAACCTGTCTGACGAGGCCGACCACCTGGTCGACGAGCGCGTCGCCGCCCTCGCGGACGGTGTCGACGGAGCCGTCCGCGACGACGGTGCGGTCCGCCGTCAGCGACCACTTGACGTGGGTGCCGCCGACGTCGACGCCGAGGAAGGCCGCGGATGCGATGGAAAGCCCCTAGTTGTATAGACGGGTGCGGCGAGGCTAACCTCGGCCTCACGACCTGTCAAGCACGCCATATGTCACCAGGTCGGTCCGGGTCGTCCCGGTCCGGCCCGGCCGGAGACCGTACCCTGAACCGGCCCATGGTCGGCTCCGGCGTGAGAGGGATGGCGATGACCGGCTCAGGTGTACCGCTCTACGTCGAGATCTCCGATGCGCTGCGCCGACGCGCCCGCACCACGCCCGCCGGCCAGGCCCTGCCGAGCGAGACCGAGCTGGCTGCCCAGTTCGGCGTCAGCCGGATGACCGCCCGACAGGCGGTGAAGACCCTCGAGGCGGAGGGGCTGCTCTACCGGGTGCCGGGCAGTGGCACCTTCTCCTCCGGGCACGAGGCCCACCGGGTGCTCAACGAGCTGCGGTCGTTCACCTCCGAGATGACCGAGCGGGGCTACCGCGTCCGGTCCGAGGTGCTCGCCCAGCAGTGGGTCGACACCGACTCCCAGCTGCAAGCCGACCTCGCCCTGGCCCCCCGCAGCCGCGCCGTCTACATCGAACGGGTCCGTTACGCCGACGACACGCCTATGGCCATGGAGCGCACCTACCTCACCCCCCGCTGCTCCGGGGTGCTCGAGCGCGACCTGACGACGACGTCGTTGCACGCCGCCTTGGAGGAGAACGGCATCCGGCCCACCGAGTCGTTCGGCAGCCTCGTCGCGGCGCTCGCGGGTCCGTCCGACGTGGAGCACCTCAAGGTCGAGGCCGGGTCGCCGCTGCTCGTCGAGGTGCGCCGGATCGACGACGAGCACGGCACCCGCATCGAGCGCACCGAGACGCGGTATGCGGGGAACGAGTACGTCTTCGACCTCCAGCTCCGCCGACGCTGACTCGGCATTGATTGCCGGAAGCTGTCTGGACAGCCATACTGGCGCGGTGCCCGCCCCCTCCCGCATGGCCGCACTGCGCAAGACCGGCCTCGGACCGGAGGCCGCCGGCGTGGCGGAAGTCGAGGTCCCACAGCCCGGTCCCGGTCAGGTGCGCGTCGCCGTCCGCGCCACCGGCATCTGCGGCACCGACCTGCACATCCTGCTCGACGAGTTCCCCAGCACGCCGCCGGTGACGATGGGCCACGAGGTCAGCGGTGTCGTCGACCAGGCGGGCGACGGGGTCGACCCCACCATGGTCGGGCGGCGGGTGGCCCTCGAGACCTACTTCTCGACGTGCGGCCGATGCGTCCAGTGCCGCTCGGGCCACCTCAACCTCTGTGCCGAGCGGCGGTCGATCGGGAGCCACGTCGACGGCGGGTTCGCCTCCTACGTGGTCGTTCCCGCCGTCAACGCCCACGAGGTCGACCCGTCGGTCAGCGTGGCCGCGGGCTCCCTCTACGAGCCCCTCGCGTGCGTGTCGCACTGCCTCTGCGACCCGGCGGTGGCGTCCCCGGGTGACTCGGCCCTCGTCGTCGGACCTGGAGCGATGGGACTGCTGGCCGCCCAGGTGCTCCGGGCCCAGGGCGCGGTGGTCACGTTGGCCGGCACCGAGCGCGACGCGGTACGCCTCGACCTGGCTCGCGCCCTCGGTCTCACCGCGGTGTCGGCCGACGACCTAGCGGTCGGGAAGCAGCTGGTCCCGCCACTCGGGTTCGACGTCGTCGCCGACTGCAGCGGAGCAGCCACCGGCGTCGCGCAGGGTCTCGAGCTGACCCGCAAGGGTGGGCACTACGTGCAGATCGGCCTGTGCGGCAAGCCGATCCCCGTGGCCTTCGACCAGGTATGCCTGCACGAGATCACCGTGACCTCCGGCTTCGCGAGCACACCGGCGTCCTGGCGCCGGGCCGAGAAGCTCGTCACCGCCGGGCTCGTGCAGCTGGACCCCCTCGTCACCCGCGTCGGCCGCCTCGCCGACTGGCAGGAGTGCTTCGACCTCACCCGTCGCGCCGCCGGCGTCAAAGTGGTCATCGACCCAGGAGCCGCCGCATGACCGTCCCCCCCGTCGCGCAGGACCTGGCCGGCGAGGTGGCAGTGGTCACGGGCCTGTCCCGGGGGATCGGGCGCGCGGTCGCCGTCGCCCTCGCCGCTCGGGGCGCCGACATCTCCGGCATTCATCGGGGCGACGCCGACGGGGCGGCCGAGACGACGCAGGCGGTCATCGACCTGGGCCGGCGCGTCCTGGTCATGGACGGCGACACCGGCGACGAGGCGACCGTGCACGAGCTGGCGCACCGCACCATCGCCGAGCTCGGCGGCCTCGACATCTGGGTCAACAACGCGGCGGGCATCCGCGTCCAGCCGTTCCTCGAGGTGACCGCGGCTGACTGGCACGGCCTGCTGAACGCCAACCTGCACGGCTACTTCTACGGTTGCCGCGCGGCCGCGGCCTGGCTGGTGTCCCCCGAACGCGGCAAGCCGGCCGGACGCATCGTCAACATCTCGTCAGCGGCCGGCTTCTTCGTCGTGGGTGGGCTGTCGACCTACATCGCCGCGAAGGGCGCCATCGTCGCCCTGACCCGGACCATCGCGGTCGAGCTCGCTGCGGAAGGGGTGACCGCGAACTGCGTTGCCCCCGGGGCGATCGAGACCCCGCTGAACACGCAGGCGTGGGACGACACCGTGCGTCGCAACTACCACGAGCGCATCCCCATGGGCCGCATCGGCACGGCCGAGGAGGTGGCCGACGTCGTCGCCTTCCTGGCGTCGCCGGCGTCGCGCTACATCACCGGTCAGGAGATCGTCGTCGACGGTGGCCTGAGCATCAACGGCAGTGTGGGCCATGTCGCGTCCTGAACCTCCTTCGGCGGCGGGGCTGTTGGCCGACGGGTTGCTGGGTGACGCCGACCAGGTGGCCGTGGCCCGCGAGTCCCTCTCCGGCCTCGACCGCGGCCAGCCGCAGCGCGCCCTCGACCTCCAGGTGCTCGGCGGCCTGTCGGTACGCCTGTTGCCCGACCGCGGCCTCGACGTCACCTCGGCCTGGTGGCGCGGCATACCGCTGGCCTGGGTGTCGCGGGTGGGTGAGGTCGGGGGCCGGCCGACCGACGCCCCCGACGACTGGATCCGCGCGTTCGGAGGCGGTCTCGTGACGACGTGCGGGCTGCAGAACGTCGGTCGCCCGGCGGAAGGGCACGGGCAGCACGGCGCGTTCTCCTCGACGCCGGCGTCGCAGGTCAGCGTCACCC
>JALZBI010000286.1 GCA_030947565.1 Actinomycetota bacterium | reverse complement strand
GCGACGCCTTCGACGCCGGCGTGCTGGCCGCGTGGACGACGGGCGCGGACCCCGAGGTATGCCTGACGCGAGGCGTCGCGCTGGGCAGCGCCGCCGCGGGCCGCGAGGGCGCCCGTCCGTGACCCCCGGTCGACCGGGCTAGAAGAGGGCTAGAAGGCGTCGCGGGGCACGTAGGTGCCCCAGACCTCGCGGAGGGCATGCGCGACCTCGCCGCCGGTGGCCCGCAGCCGCAACGCCTCCTTCATTGGGTAGAGGACGTTGTCGGTGCCCCTGGCCGCCGTCTTGAGGGTCTGCAGTGCCTCGGTGACCGCGGCGTTGTCGCGGTCGGCGCGCAGGGCGGTCAGCCGGGCCACCTGCTCCCGCTCGATCTGCGGGTCGACGCGCAGCGGCTCGTAGGGCTCCTCGACGTCGACGGTGAAGCGGTTCAGACCGACGACGGTCCGCTCCTTGTTATCGATCTCCAACGCGATCCGGTATGCGCTGCGCTCGATCTCGGCCTTCTGGAAGCCCTGCTCGATGGCCGCCACCGCCCCGCCCAAGTCAGCGATCCGGGTCATCAGGTCCATGACCGCGGCCTCCAGGTCGTCGGTCATCGCCTCCATGGCGTAGGACCCGGCGAACGGGTCGACGGTCTTGGTCACGTCGGTCTCGTAGGCGATGACCTGCTGGGTGCGCAGGGCGAGCCGGGCCGCCTTCTGGGTCGGCAGGGCGATGGCCTCGTCGTAGGAGTTGGTGTGCAGGGACTGCGTCCCGCCGAGGACGGCCCCGAGGCCCTGCAGTGCGACGCGCACGAGGTTGACCTCGGGCTGCTGAGCGGTGAGCTGCACACCGGCGGTCTGGGTGTGGAACCGCAGCATGAGCGACTTGGGGTTCTCGGCGCCGAACTCCTCGCGCATGATCCGCGCCCAGATCCGCCGGGCGGCCCGGAACTTGGCCACCTCCTCCAGCAGCGTGGTGCGGGCGACGAAGAAGAACGACAGCCGGGGGGCGAAGTCGTCGACGGCGAGACCGGCGTCCTGCGCGGCCCGGACGTATGCCTTGGCGTTGGCCAGGGTGAACGCCACCTCCTGCACGGGCGTGGCCCCCGCTTCGGCCATGTGGTAGCCGGAGATCGAGATCGTGTTCCAGCGAGGAATCTCGTTCTGGCAGTAGGCAAACACGTCGGAGACCAGGCGCAGCGACTCCCGCGGCGGGTAGATGTAGGTGCCGCGGGCGATGTACTCCTTGAGCACGTCGTTCTGGATGGTGCCCGTGAGCTGGTCCCCTGGGATGCCCTGCTCCTCGGCGGCCAGCTGGTAGAGCAGCAGCAGCACTGCGCCGGGGGCGTTGATCGTCATCGACGTCGAGAGGTCGCCGAGCGGCAGCCCGTCGAAGAGCACCCGCATGTCGTCGATCGAGTCGATGGCCACCCCGACCTTGCCGACCTCGCCGTGCGCGATCTCCTCGTCGCTGTCGTAGCCCATCTGTGTCGGCAGGTCGAAGGCGACGCTCAGGCCACCGGTGCCGGCCGCGACGAGCTGGTGGTAGCGCTCGTTGGACTCCTTCGCGGTGCCGAACCCGGCATACTGCCGCATCGTCCACGGCCGCCCGGTGTACATCGAGGAGTAGACACCCCGGGTGTACGGAAAGCCGCCCGGCTCCCCCAGCTGCTCGTCGGGGTCGAACCCCTCGAGGTCGTCCGGGCCGTAGGTGTGCCGGATCGGGAGGTCGGACTCTGAGCGGGCGCCGTCAACCACGCCCCGGATGCTACCGATGCCGGGACGCCGCCGGTCGCCGCGGTGACCCGCCTCACCCGGCCCGACCGGCTGGTCGATGTCCGGTTTCACGCCCTTTTCGCGGCCGGTATGCGACTCGGTCCAGCTCGTCGGTGCGGCCGGCGCTGTCTGTGATCCACCAGGGCCCGGACGGTGGACGCCACGAGGCCCGGTTCGAACATCACCTGCTCCCAGGTGAACCTCAGCACGAACCAGCCCCGGACGACCAGGGCGTTGTAGCGGCGACAGTCGCGGTCCAGCGCCTTGCGGGACCCGTGGAACTCGAAGCTGTCCGCCTCGATGACGATCCGGAGGCGTTCGTCGGCGAGATCGACGCGAGCGACGAACCCGCCGCCCTCGATGACCACCTGAGGCTGCACTTCGAGACCTGGAACCGCGGTGACGATGGCGCGCAGCACCGACTCGAACGGGTTGGCCGCCCGTGGATCAGCGGCCCTCGCCACCGCCAGCACGCGGTCGCGAGACTGGCGCGGCAGGCGGAGGGCCGCGAGCTGGACCTCGCGGGGCTTCAGCCCAGCCCGCCAGGACGAGTCGAACACCGCAAGCGCCTCGTCGAACGGCAGGTCGAGGCAACAGTCGATCACCGTGCGGACCCGGGTGGTGACCCCTTCGACGACCTCGTCCTCGTTGAGGTCCCGGTAGTGCACGGCCACCCCGCTGCGCCGGTCGGCGTCGACCGTGCGGTGCTGGCCGACGGTGACGTGGGGAACCACGGGTGCCGTCTTGACGGCCCACCCCCAGCGCAGTGCGGCGGACGTGTGCGACACGCATCCCGTCAGCCGCGACGCGGCGGTGCGCGCCTCGTCGGCCAGCGGCAACGCATACCGGCCTCGTGCGGTGCGCGCGACGCGACCGTCGGCCAACGCTCGGCGCAACCGGGGTCGGGAGCAACCGCGGCGCAGGTCACTCCACCGGGCGACGCCGCCGAGGCGGGTGAGCAGCACCTCCGGGTCGACCACCCGACCAGCCTGGTCGGTCGCCATCGACCGCAGCCTGCGTTGTCCACAGGACCGACCGACTGGAGCACGTCCGGTTTGCACCCACGAGGTCGGCACAAACCGGGCTTCGACCAGTTGGACGGGACGCAGTCAGGCTCGACCGGTGGTTCGGCGGGCCTCCCACCGGCGGCCGACCTGCTCCATCTCCTCGGTGAGGAACTCCAGGAAGTCGACCGACAGGGCCAGCCGGGCACCCGCGGGGGTATGCCGCCCGCCCACCGCCGCCACGCCCGACCCGATCGCGGCGAGGATGGGCAGGTAGACGAGCCGGCTGTTGATCATCGCGTCGTGCCAGGCGTCGTCGCGCACGACGTAGACGTCGCGCCTCGTGCCGGCCTCGCGCTCCCGGTGCAGCAGGTGGACCTGCGCCAGGTACTTGACCGCGCCGGACACCGACGCGGCGCTGACGTCGAGGGCCTGGGCCAGCTCGGGCGAGGTCATCCGCCCGTCGTCGTCGGCGAGCAGGGCGGCGAACGCGCGGGCCGGCAGGCGCGGCATACCGGCGTCGGTCAGGGTCGAGCCGAGCCGCTCGACGAACCCACGGATGTCCTCGTCGCGGCGACCGACTCCAGTCATGAACCCCACTTTAGACTATTCAGCATTTTCTGAAAGAAGCGTACTGTGCACGCATGAGCACCATCATCTCGGTCCGTGGGCTCCGCAAGGCCTTCGGCTCGTCGATCGCCCTGGACGGCCTCGACCTCGAGGTCGAAGCGGGGCAGGTCCACGGTTTCCTCGGCCCGAACGGCGCGGGAAAGTCCACGACCATCCGCGTCCTGCTGGGCCTGGTGCGCGCCGACGCCGGCGAAGCCACCCTGCTCGGCGGCGACCCCTGGCGTGACGCCCCTGACCTCCACCGCCGGCTGGCGTACGTCCCGGGCGACGTCACCCTCTGGCCCAACCTCAGCGGCGGCGAGGTCATCGACCTCCTGAGCCGGCTGCGCGGCGGGGTGTCCCCGGACCGGCGCGACCAGCTGATTGCCCAGTTCGAGCTGGACCCGACCAAGAAGGGCCGCACCTACTCCAAGGGCAACCGCCAGAAGGTCGCGCTCGTCGCGGCACTCGCCTCCGACGTCGAGCTCCTCCTGCTGGACGAGCCCACCTCGGGCCTCGACCCGCTCATGGAGGCGGTCTTCCGCGAGGCCATCCAGGACGTCCGCCGGCAGGGCCGCACGGTGCTCCTGTCGAGTCACATCCTCAGCGAGGTGGAGGCCCTGGCCGACCACGTGAGCATCATCCGCGCCGGCCGCACGGTGGAGACCGGGGCGCTCGCCGACCTGCGACACCTCAGCCGCACGTCCGTCGATGCCACCCTCGCCGACG
>JALZBI010000285.1 GCA_030947565.1 Actinomycetota bacterium | reverse complement strand
ATGCGCGTGCGCACGACCCAGCGCCGGTTCGTAGTCCGCCGGTCGGATGCCCACCCGTCGACGGTAGACCCGCTCAGAACGTGACGAAGGTGTTCCGGGCGACGAGGAAGCCCTTCTTGCTCGCCGTGTCGACGCAGGTCATCCCGAACTCCTTGCTCATGCACCGGAAGGGCGACCCCGGCATCGCCGCGATGGCGCCGTACTGCAGCACCACGGCGCCGACCTGGTAGATCGAGTCGCTGTTGCAGATGGGCTCCGGGGTGTCGTCGGTCCACTCGATGCGGCCGATGTCCTTGGCGCCGGCGTCCCCCGTCGGGCAGGCGTCGGCGGGGGCGGCCACCCGGCCGTCACGCAGCTCGCAGCCGGCCGGCACGCCGGCGCCGGTCTGGATGGAGCAGAAGATGTTGCCGGTCGGGCTGGTGAAGACCTTCTGCACCGCGGCGTCGACCACACCGGTCGCGAACAGGGCCGTCGCCTCGTCGTAGGTCGACGGGGGCTTGGCCGCAGCGGTGGTGCTGGCGCTGGTGGTGGGCGTGGTCGTCGGCGACGCCGCGCCGCTCGTCGGCGTGGGGGTGATGGTCACCGTCGTCGTGCGCGGGGGGGCCGGCTGGTCGCCGCCCCCGCCGCAGCCGGCCAGAGCCAGCGAGCTCACCGTGGCGGCAGCCATGGCCATAGCGGCGACGCGTGCGCGGTGCAAGGCGTGAGGGGGCGTGAACACGGCACACCAGGCTGCCACAACCGGCCGGTCGCTTAGCCTGGAGGGGTGTTCCGGACCATGCTCAAGCCGCGTTGGCTGGGGCTGCTCGGGGTGCTCGTCGTCCTCCTCGTCGCCTTCACCTGCCTGGGGCTCTGGCAGGTGAGCGTGGCGCGCGACGACGCCCGGCGCGAGGCGGTGGGCACGGCCCCCCTTCAGGCTCCGGTGCGCCTCGGTGACCTGATCTCCCCGCATGCGCCGTTCCCCGCCGAGGCGTCCGGCCGGCCGGTCACCGCCGCCGGGAAGTACGACGCCAGCGGGCAGGTCCTCGTCGCCGACCGGCGCCTCGACGGCGTGTCCGGGTGGTGGGTCATCACGCCTCTGGTCGTCGATGGCTCGTCGGCCCGGATCGCGGTGCTGCGCGGGTTCGTCACGACCGCCTCTGGCACCGGACCGGCTCCGGCCGACGTCGGCGAGCTGGTGGTCACCGGCACCCTCGCACCGGGGGAGTCTCCGTCGTCCGCGTCGGTCCCGCCCGGCCAGCTGGGCTCGGTCGACCTGGCCCGTCTCGTCAACGTGTGGCCCGGGGAGATCTACAACGCGTTCATGTTCGCGACCGGTGAGAGCCCGGCCGCGAGCACCGATCTGCAGAAGGTCCCTCCGCCTCCGGTGCCGACCGGATTCACCCTGCGCAACGCGGCCTACGCCCTCCAGTGGTGGGTCTTCGGAATCTTCGCGGCGTGGATGTGGTGGAGGATGGTTCGCGACGACCACCGCCGCGACCAGGCCGCCGCAGGCCTTCCCACCGACACCCCTAGCGACACCCCCACCCGAGCAGCCGGAGCGACGACGTGAGCACCTACCCCACCACGCTGGCCAAGCCGCAGCAGATCCGGCAGGCCCTGCGGATCTACCGGGTCATGGCCGTCATCGCCGGCGTCGCGCTGTTCGTGCTCATCGTGGCGATGATCGTCAAGTACGGTCCGGCCCAGTCCCCGGGGTTCAGCGCCGCCTGGAGCCCCATCCACGGGCTGATCTACCTCGCCTACGCCGGGTCGATCGCCAACCTCGGCTTCAAGTCGGCGTGGGGGCTGAAGCGCATCGTCCTCAACCTGCTCACCGGGTTCGTGCCGATCCTGCCGTTCGTCGCCGAGCGGCGGGTGACCGCGTCGACCGAGGCGCTGCTGAGCCGCGCCTACTTCGCGGGGGACGGCAAGACCGGCCGATAGGCTGGGGGCGTGCCGGACGAGAAGAACGAGGCGCTGCAGGCCCGACCGGTGCTCGTCGTCGACTACGGCGCACAGTACGCCCAGCTGATCGCCCGCCGGGTGCGGGAGGCCAAGGTCTACAGCGAGGTCGTGCCGCACACGCTGCCGATCTCCCAGCTGCTGGCGCGCAACCCCGCCGCGGTGATCCTCTCCGGCGGCCCCTCCAGCGTGTATGCCGAGGGGGCGCCGCCGTTGGACCCGACGCTGCTCGCGGCCGGCATCCCGGTCTTCGGCATGTGCTACGGCTTCCAGGCCATGGCCCAGTCCCTCGGCGGCACGGTGGCCCACACCGGCACGGGCGAGTTCGGGCATACCCCGGCCGTCGTCTCCGACACCACCTCGACGTTGTTCCACGACCAGCCGGCCGACCAGTCGGTGTGGATGTCGCACGGCGACTCGGTGACGGCCGCCCCCGACGGTATGCGCGTGACCGCTTCGACCGCGGGCGCGCCGGTGGCGGCGTTCGAGGACGACGAGCGGCGGCTCTACGGCGTGCAGTGGCACCCGGAGGTCATGCATACGGAGCAGGGGCAGCGGGTGCTCGAGAACTTCCTGCGCGGTGGGGCTGGGCTGGCGGGCGACTGGACGCCGGCCAACGTCGTCGACGAGCTCGTCGAGAAGGTGCGCGCCGAGGTGGGCGATGCCCGGGTGCTGTGTGGCCTCTCCGGCGGCGTGGACTCGTCGGTGGCGGCGGCGTTGGTACAGAAGGCCGTTGGCGACCAGCTGACGTGCGTGTTTGTCGACCACGGCCTGCTGCGCGAGGGTGAGGCCGAGCAGGTCGAGAAGGACTTCGTCGCGGCCACGGGGGTCAACCTCGTCGTCGTCGACGCGCGCGAGCGGTTCTTGTCGGCGCTCGCCGGAGTGTCCGACCCGGAGGAGAAGCGCAAGGCGATCGGTGGACAGTTCATCCGCGTGTTCGAGCAGGCGGCTCGCGACATCGTGGGCATGGCGGGGTCGTCCGTTGACGGGCACCCGGTGGAGTTCCTCGTGCAGGGGACGCTCTACCCCGACGTCGTCGAGTCCGGCGGCGGCGAGGGTGCGGCCAACATCAAGTCGCACCACAACGTCGGCGGGCTGCCGGACGACCTCCAGTTCACGCTGGTCGAGCCGCTGCGGGCGCTGTTCAAGGACGAGGTGCGGGCGGTCGGCCTCGAGCTCGGCGTGCCCGAGGAGATCGTGTGGAGGCAGCCGTTCCCGGGGCCAGGCCTGGGCATCCGGATCGTCGGCGAGGTCACGGCCGAGCGCCTCGACATCTTGCGCCGCGCCGACGCGATCGCGCGGGCGGAGCTGTCGGCTGCCGGGCTCGACCGCGAGATCTGGCAGTGTCCGGTGGTGCTGCTGGCCGACGTCCGGTCGGTGGGCGTGCAGGGCGACGGGCGCACCTACGGGCATCCGGTCGTGCTGCGGCCGGTGTCGTCGGAGGACGCGATGACCGCTGACTGGACGCGCGTGCCCTACGACGTGCTGGCGCGGATCTCGACGCGCATCACCAACGAGGTGCGCGAGGTCAACCGCGTCGTGCTCGACGTGACGAGCAAGCCGCCCGGCACCATCGAGTGGGAGTAGCAGCCCATCTGCGCACCATTCTGCGAAGCGCGCACGGATCTGCGCGTTGCGGACGGCTATCCAGCGTCAAGCCGCGGATCGGTCGTCCACACGGTGTGACCGTCTCGTCCCGTCGTCCACCGCTGGTCATCGCGTCCTTCCGGCACGGCGCCCTCGTGGACACGCTGGCCCGATGGACGACTTCCTGCCCCTCCTCCTGGCCCGTAACGACGGCGTCGTCAGCGCCCGTGAGCTGACCGAGTGCGGTCTCGACAGCCACGGAATCCGCGACGCGCTCCGCCGGGGCGACCTGGTCCGGGTGCGGTCTGGCGCCTTCGTGGGCCGGGACGCGTGGAGCGCCGCCGACGCCGCCGGGCGTCATGTCCTCTCCGCCCGGGCCATCGCGCGCCGGCTCGACGGGTATGCCGTGTCCCACGTCTCCAGTGTGGCGCTCTGGGCGTTGCCGGTGCTCGCCGAGGACCTCGGACTCGTCGATGTCTGTCATGTCGGGCAGGGTCAGAGCCGGTCAGCCGGAGGACTGCGCGTCCACCCGGCCGTTCCCGCGTCTGTCGTGGTCCGCCGCCGGGGCGTGGCTGTGGCC
>JALZBI010000284.1 GCA_030947565.1 Actinomycetota bacterium | reverse complement strand
GAGCCACCACGCCGACGGCCACCGCGGCGGCAGCTGCCACCAGCCCTCGCGTCCACGCCTGGCGGCGCTTGAGGCGCTCCCGGCCGCCGCGCAGCGCGTTGAGCTCGAATCCGTCGTCGGGAGGCTGGAGGTCGTCGACCTCGTGCAGCCGGGCCCGCAGGCGGTCCTCGCTGCTGGGGGTCACGCGATCACGTCCTTCTCGTCGTCGTCGCTCAGCTGGGTGCGCATCGCGGCCAGGCCGCGGGAGATCTGGCTCTTGACCGTGCCCTCGGGGAGGCCGAGCTCCTGCGCGATCTGGGGGACGCTGAGGTCCTGGTAGAAGCGGAGCACCAGCACCGCGCGCTGCTTGCTGGGCAGCTCGCGCAGCAGCCCCGACAGGGTGACGGTCAGCGCGGTGTCGCGGTCGTCGGTCGGGTGCTCGGGCACCTCGTCGAGGGTGACCTCGCGCCGCCACTTGCGCTTCTCGTTGAGGTAGATCCGCAGCATGGTCGTGCGGGTGTAGCTGAAGGCCGCCTGCTGGGCACCGATCCGCGGCCAGGCGACGTAGACCTTGGCCAGCGCCTCCTGCACGAGGTCGTCGCCGTTGGACCAGTCGCCGCACAGCAGGTATGCCGTGCGGCGCAGGGCGAGGGAGCGCTCGCGGACGAAAGTCATGAACTCGGCGTCCCTGCTCGTCGGCACGCCCATCCCCCTTCCCGCTACCGGTTCCTGATCGCGGCATACCGGCCGAGTCCCGGACGCGTTGCGGGCGGTATGCCAGGAAACAACTCTCCCGTAGGTCAGGACACGCGGGGGGGACGATTCGTTCCGTCGACCGACCGCGAGAACGACCGCAAGAATGACGGGGAGAACGACGGGGAGAACGACGGGGGGAACGACGGGGAAAACGGCGGGGAAACGGCGGAGGGCGGGCTAGTTCGCGGCGATGGGGCCGACCGTCTGACCGGCGACCTGGGCGATGCAGACCTCCGGGCCGCGGCCGCTCGCCGTGATCGAGGCGTTCCCGGGGTCGGCCTGCTGGCGCTGGATCGAGCCGCCGGCGCTGAGGAGCGCGTCGACCTTCGTCGTCGTCGTGAACGTCAGCGTGCCCGTGGTCTTCTTGCCGCTGTCCTTCCGGCAGGTGAGGCTCACGTTCGTGACGCTGGGCGCCGGCGGTGCCGACGGCGCCGGGGGCGAGGGGGAGGGCGCCGGGGGTGGCGGGGGTGGCGGGGGTGGCGAAGCCGTGGTCGTCCCCGGCGAGGTCGTCGTCGCCGGCGAGGTCGTCGTTGCCGGCGAGGTCGTCGTTGCCGGCGAGGTCGTCGGCGTGGGCTTGGCCGTGATCGGTGCAGCCGCGGACGTCGTGGGGGCGGCGGTCGCCGCGCTGGGCACCGGGGCGGTCATGGTGGGCAGCTCGGGCGGCGGCAGGGTGACGGTGCTTGTCGCCGTCCACGAGGCCGACGGGGGCACGTAGGTTGTGGTGCTCGTCGGAGCCGGAGCCCCCGGGGTGTCGGCCGGTGCGGTGGTCGTCGCCTTGGCGGCGGCGCTGGTGACGGCCGGGGGGCGCGACAGCGAGCTCATGACCCAGAACATGCCGCCAACGATCACCACGGCCACGACGCTCAACGCCGCAGCAAGGAGCACGTTGCGCCGGGTCTCGTGCTCGTCTCCGCCGAAGCTCATCGTGCCGGGCCCGAGGGCGTGTGCAGGCGAGTGTTCATGGTGGTGGTGCCGGTCCTTCGTCGCGGTCTGCGGTGCCCCCCGCCCCTTGGTCCAGCGCACCAGGATAGGTGACGGCCGGCGTCCGGGGTGGGTTACCGCGCTCGACTCTGACAGGCTGTTGCCGCCGTTTGGGGCCGCTTAGTTGTGCTCTCGGGGGATTCGTTCCCCGACGTAGATCCCTCGTCGTGGGTCAGAGCAGGATGAAGTACGCGGTCAGCTGGGAGTGGTCGGCGGTCGTGGTGGTGACGCGGAAGCAGCCCGTGACGCCTTTGGCGGTCTTCCACCTCTCGGTGAACTGTCCGCTGCGGGTGTCGTAGCTGATGGCGGCGTCGCCAGAGGTGGCGGGCCCGGGCGAGGTTCCAGAAGGTGGCGGTGTCGACGGTCCGGACGGGTGGGTAGTAGCCCTTGAGGGTGAACCCGATGACCTTGAAGGTGGCGGTGGCGGTGCCGCTGAGGTGGTGGGTGTCACCGGCGAAGGTGGCGGTGGCGGTGCCGGGATAGGTGTTGCTGGTATGGGTGACCGGGACGGTGGTGGCCAGACCGGGTCCGCTGGCGGTGGCGGTGGCGGTGCAGTCGGCGGAGGCCGGGCAGGTGAGCGTGACGACGACGGGGGCCTTCTCGATGGTGAAGGTGGTGCTGCCGGTGGCTCCGAGGTGGTTGCTGTCACCGGCATACGCGCGGCGGCGGTAGCCGTGCCCGCGCCGGTGTTGCTGCTGTAGGTCACCGGGGCGCCGACAGCCGCCAGGTTGCCCGCACCGGTCACCGTCGAGGTGCATGGCGTGAACGCTTCACCGGTGTAGACCACCGACGCCGGCGCACACTCCACGGTGACGACGCTCGGGGCCTTGGCGATCGTGAAGGTCGCCGTGCCGAGGCTCCCGAGGTGCCCGGCGCCATCACCGGCATACCTCGCAGTCGCCGTGGCCGTGCCGGCGTTGACGTTGTTGCCGTAGGTAACGACGAGGGGGGTGGAGGAGAACCCGTCGTCGGCCTTGGCGGTGGCAGTGCACGGTGTGAGTGCTGAACCCGTGTAGGTCGACCCCGACGCGCAGGTCACTGTGACGGTGGTGGGGCCCCCGTTAAGGAAGGTCTGCTCGGCCCCTGAGGCGGTGTAGTTGCCGTCCCCAGGGAACATGGCGGTTGCGTAGGCGATGCCCGGCCCGGTGTTGTCGCGGTAGCGGACACTCAGCGCACCCAGCTGGGTGCCCATCAACAGCGCGGCGCTACAGGGCTCCACCGGCTGGCCCGTGTTGGGACGACGCTGGGACAGCCGATCCGCGTGGAGGTGGGCGCCTTGTTGATCGTGAACGTGCTGAACGCGTTGCTGCCCTGGTACCCCGCCACGTCGGCCAGGCCCACGCTGACGTGGGCGCTGCCCGCGTTGACGTTGTCCTGGTAGCTCACCGGGACGGTCCAGGTCTTGGAGCCGTCCTTAGCGGTGACGGTAGCCGTGCACGGCGTGAGGGCCTTCCCCGTGAAGGTCTGGGGTCATTCATAGGTGATGAGGGTCGTGGTCGGCACCGGATCCGCGACGCCCGTGGAACCGGTTCCCGTTCCCGTGCCTCCGCCGTCGGCCGTCGGCGTCGGCACCTCCGACGACCAGCAGCATGCTCGCGACCAGGGCGACGGTGGCGCGGCGAGCCAGGTGCGTCCTGGCGGAGATGGCAGCAACACGGATCATGGCTCGACCTGTCTCGAGCGGCGGTGGTACGCGAAGGTATCGCCGTGATAAGGCGGCAACAGCCCGTTTCGTCAAGATTCTGGGCCCGAGGGAGCGCCTAGGCTGTTGCAGCCATGGATCTCGCGCTCGCCGCCACCGTCTTCGTCACGATCTTCGTAGTGGAGCTGCCCGACAAGACCTTCATCGCGACCCTGGTGCTGGCGACCCGATACCGCCCCCTGCTGGTGTGGATTGGTGTGGCCAGCGCGTTCCTCGTGCAGACCGTCGTCGCCGTGCTGTTCGGCGGGCTCATCAGCCGGCTGCCCGAGACCCCCGTGCACCTCCTCGTCGCGGCGCTGTTCCTCGCCGCCGGCATCCTGCTCATCCGGGGCGCGGCCAAGGCCGACTCGGAGGAGGCCGCGACCGAGGAGGAGTTCGCGGGCAAGGCGGCCGCCGACGCATCCGGCCTGAAGGCCGTCTCGGCCAGCTTCCTCATCCTCTTCCTGGCCGAGTGGGGTGACCTGAGTCAGCTCGCCACGGCCGGCTTCGTCGCCCGCGGCGGTATCGCGCTCAGCGTGGGGATCGGGGCGTTCGCGGCGCTGGCGCTCGTCTCTGCACTTGGCGCAGTGATCGGGCGAGCCCTGCTGAAACGGCTGCGGCTGGCGGTGATCCGCCGGGTCGGCGGTGGCATCTGCCTGCTCTTCGCTGCGCTTGTCGTGGCGCAGCTGCTGGGGGTCGAGCTGCCCTCCTGGTTCCCGGTCTGAGCCGTGGCCTCCCGC
>JALZBI010000050.1 GCA_030947565.1 Actinomycetota bacterium | reverse complement strand
CGCTCCGGGTACCCCCCCAGCGTGAGTCTCGGGGAACTCCTCACCGTGGTTCGTAGCGTCGGTGACGCGCCAGTGTCCAGGAGCCGTAGGACTCCTGGACTCTCTGCTGTGTGCTGGTCAGGGAGCAGCAGTCGTACTGTCTCGGAGCACCATTCGAGCGCGGGTGAACTGGGCCTCGTCGATCTCACCCCGAGCAAACCGCTGAGCCAACAAGTCCTCCGCTCGATCGGGCGCGAGGGGCGAACCGGTGGGGAGGCGTCCGCCCCCGCCGCGCCGGACCAGCCACACCACCAGCGCGATGGGCGACGACCCCGCCACCAGCATGCCCAGCGACATCGCCAGCCACTGACCGCCGTTCACTGACATCTGGCTCCACCACATCATGTCTGCCTCGTTCTTGCTCGTCGGTGTGCCGAGTGGACCCCGCGGCGTCGCTCAGAGGAGCCAGCGGTTCTTCTGGACGAGGGTGCGCCGGCTCCACCAGGCGCCCAGGCCATAGCTGGAGGCGACGGCGAAGTAGGCGAACACGATGCCGATCAGCGCGTAGACGAGGTGGTAGTCCACGAACGGGTTCGTCGACCCGCTGGCCGCACCCGCGGTGGTGAACCGGGCCAGCGGCCACTCGGCGGCCCACATGCCCACCATGAGAACGACGTTGCTGACGGCGGCGATCCGGAGGCCGACCCCGAGGATCATGGCGACGCCGATGCCCAGCAACGAGAGCATGAACAGCGTATCGACCACGACCGACCCGGCGACGGACTGGAACAGACCCTGCAGCGGCCCGACCGCTACGTGCGACAGGAAACCGTTCGTGGGTGACCCGCCGTTCAGCCAGGACTTGGCTGCCGGGGTGGAGTAGCCGAGGCCGAACAGCTTGTCGAGGAACGCCCACAGCATCAGGAACCCGACGGCGATACGAGTCGCGGCCAGCCAGGCGTACGCCGGCCCGGTGCGGGAATGGACGTCGCCGTGCGCAACGACGGGGACGGCAGGAGTGGAGAGGGAGGTGGTCATGACGTGGCTTCCTTAGGTTTGGGATCCAGCCGAACACCTCAACGGTGTCCCCAGAAAAGGACCCGCAACAGGTCCAAAGGTCCTGAGACGCGTACGCGTCGTCACACACCGGCGAGCTGGGATCGAGGACTGCCTCAAGGTGACCCGTCTCCGCGTGGGCGTGTTGGTCCGGTGCAGCGGAGGTCGGGAGCGCCCCGCGGCCGCGTCCAGCCGACATCGCGTCCGGTCGTGGCTCGTAGCCGACGTGCTTCGGCGACAGGGGATAGCCGAGGACCCTCCTGATGTCCCCCATCCGCGTGGCCTTGTCGACCTGCCCCGTCACCAAGACGTTCCAGGCTGTCCCGACGGTCAGGTTGTACGTGCGGACAAGGAGGCTGTCGTCGTCCACGAGGTGGTCGAGCCGAAAGTGTCCGGGCGGCTATGGACGATCACCGCCAGACGCCCCACTGGTGTTCACGCAGTCGGGACCAGTCGCCGACGGTGGAGTCTCTTGCCCCCCGGGGCCGCCGTTGTTCTCACGATCGGACGTCATCACGACGTTCCTCACCCACATGAGCGCCGACGCACGCCCTCGGTACCCGCGTTCACGCTCTTGCGACGTGCAGCCGGCGGCCGGTGACACTCGACGCAAGCATACGAACGAACGTCGGCTTGTTGCCGTCTTGCCAGGGTGCCAGCCCGAGCGACATCGCCGCGATGGAGTCGGCGAGCTCCACAATCCGCTCGGCGCGCCCTTTGAGGACGACGCTCCAGGCGATGCCCTCCACCGCGTCGTACCCATCGGCCTCGAAGGCCACGTCACGTCCGACGGTCCCGGCGAGCTTGGTGCCCGCAGCGGTGCGAAAGACGACGCTGCCGTGGTCGACGATGTAGTTGACTGGAAAGATATCCGGGTCCCCATGGGACACCACCGCCAGGCGACCGACAGGCGTCTGCCTCAGCAGGTCCCAGCAGATGTGGGCGGGGAGCTCTTCGGTGTTGGACTCGTTCGTTGCTGTCATGAGCCCACCGTGTACCGGCCGGGGCGTGGGTCGACAGGGTCGAAGGTCCCCCTCACCCCTTCGCCGCAGACACGCAGACACGCGGACCGAGCTCGACCTAGCACTTGCTGGTGGGATGCGGCGAGCTACCTGACCGTGGCGCAGATCTACCTGCAGCAATGTGCTCCTGCGCCGATTGTGGCGGGCGGACGACGTCAAACCCCGGCTGTTAGGCCATTTGGGGGACCAGCCGGGTCTGCGAACGTTGTTTGCCGATCCAGGAGACCGGCCGTACGGCGCAGCCGAGGAGACGAGCTCGGACCACCGTCGCGCGATCGCCATGATGAACAGTGTCGTCAGCCTGATCGCCCGCAGCGAGAACGCGCCGCCCGTGTTATCTCGCAACGGAACCGACCTCGGGGCTCTCCCGCATGCCGCCGCCGCGTTCGGCCGCATCGCCTCCTGAGGCGGACCGGTTCGACCAGGTCCTGCGAATCCTGTTGGCCGAACTGCCCGGTGACCCAGCGGCCACTAGCGTTGGCCCCGACGAAGGGGGCGCCAGGGTGCGCGACGACGCAAGGCCGGGCGAGGCGTACGACGTCATCGTCGTCGGCGCCGGCTCAGCGGGTGCGGCCCTGGCGGCCCGGCTCACCGAGTCAGGTCGGCTGACCGTCCTGCTGCTCGAGGCCGGTGGCCCGGACAAGGACACCAGCCTCCACGTCCCGGCGGCGTTCAGCACGCTCTTCAGGTCGGATCACGACTGGAGCTACGACACCGAGCCCCAGGAGCACCTCGGTGGCCGCAGCGTCTACTGGCCCAGGGGCAAGGTGCTCGGCGGGTCGTCGAGTCTCAACGCGATGATGTGGGTCCGGGGTTTCGCGGCGGACTACGACGAGTGGGCCGCGCTGGCCGGGCCGCAGTGGTCCTGGGAGGCGCTCCGACCGCTGTTCCTCCGGGTCGAGCGCACCGTCGGCACCGCCGACAGCGACCACGGCACCGACGGCGCGGTCAGCGTCGAGCCGCAACGCGACCCGCGTCCCCACACCGCCGCCTTCCTGCGCGCCGCGCGCGAGGCGGGCTACCCGGTCGAGACTGCCAACGCGCTACAGCCCGAGGGTTTTACGCAGACGATGGTCAGCCAGCGCAGAGGGGCGAGATCGAGCACCGCGACGGCGTACCTCAAGCCGGCCCGTCGTCGGCGCAACCTCACCGTCCGCCCGGGTGCTCACGTCACCCGTGTCGTCCTCGACGGTCGACGCGCCACCGGTGTCGACTACCTGCTCGACGGCCGCACGCGAACCGCTACCGCGCGGCACGAAGTCGTCCTCTGCGGGGGAGCGGTGAACACCCCTCAGCTGCTCATGCTCTCGGGGATCGGACCGGCCGATCGCCTGCGGCAACACGAGATCGACGTGGTCGCCGACCGTCCCCAGGTCGGCCGCAACCTGCGCGACCACCTCATCTCCGGTCACATCGTGCGGGTCGACGCCGGGAGTCTCGCCGACGCGAAGCGCCCGCGCGAGCTCGCCCGCTACCTGGCCAGGCGTCGCGGCATGCTGACCTCCAACGTTGCCGAGGCCTACGGGTTCGTGCGCAGCGACCCGTCGCTGGCCTTGCCCGACCTCGAGATCCTCTTCGCCCCGGTGGCCTACGTCGGTGAAGGGCTCGTCCCGCCGCCCCGGCACGGCATCACCGTCGGCGCGATCCTGCTGCGACCGCACAGCACGGGCGCCATCACGCTGCGCTCGCCCGACCCCACCGCCAAGCCGCTCATCGACCCGCGCTACCTCAGTGACGAGGGCGGCCACGACCGGCGCACACTGCTTGCCGGTATGCGCGTGTGCGAGGACCTGCTCGCCACCCCGGCCCTCCGCGCCCTCACCGACGGCACCTACGTCGTGCCGGAGGGCGCCGAGTCGCTCGACCCGGACGAGCGGGCGGCCCTGATCGTCGACGGGTTCGCCCACACTCTCTACCACCCGACGGGCACGGCCCGGATGGGCGCCGACGACGGCTCCGTGGTCGACCCGGACCTGCGCGTACGGGGTATCGAGGGACTGCGGGTCGCCGACGCGTCGGTGATGCCGCAGATCATCCGTGGGCACACCAACGCCGCCGCCATCGTCATCGGCGAACGAGCGGCCGAGCTGTTGCTCGCGTCGAGCTGACCGCCCGCTGATCGGCCCTGACCAACCCCTGACGGGTGAGGGCAACGGACGCTCATCGGCACGCCTCCACCGAACCCTCGGACATCTCGGGCACAGTTGGGGTCAGTTGACCCGACACGCCGGACCGGTCCACGGAGGTACCCGAGATGAGCAGCAGCACGCCCGAGCGCCGCACCGAGACCGGGTCACCCGACCGGTCCGCCACCGAGCCCGACGGCGCCCAACGCTTCCGCCCCCCTGGGTCGGCTGGGCCCCCGGCGTCGAGCACCGCGGCGACCCCCGTCGGTCGCGAGCGCGAGACCGGTCCCGTCGCGCGGCCGGGCCCGACGACCTCGTCGGCCGCAGGGAGCTCTTCGGCCGCAGGGAGCTCTGGCTCGACCGCGAAATGGGGGGACCCTGAGGAAAGCGGTCCGGAGCGGGTGCGCCACGTCGTCGACCGGTTCGACGGCGCCGCCGGCCTTCTCGTGCTGCGTCTGGTCACCGCCGTGATCCTCGCGATCCGCGGCCTCCAGAAGCTCCAGCACCTGGACGTCACGCGCGCCCAGTTCGCCCAGATCGGCGTGCCGTCCCCCGACACCCTGGCGGTCGTAATCGGGGGCGCCGAGTTCGCGATCGCCTTCGCCCTCATCATCGGCGCCTTCATCCGTCTCGCGGGGCTCGGCATCGCGATCATCACCGTCGGGGCGCTCGTCTATGTCAAGTGGCACACCGGAGACATCTTCACGGCCGGCCAGCCCGGCTTCAACGGAGAGATCGAGCTGCTGCTGGCCGGTGTCGGACTGGCCCTGCTCGGCCTAGGTGGCGGCGGCTGGGGTGTCGACCGGAGGTTCCGGCGACGCTGACCCCCTCGCGCGCGGGCCTAGGCTTCCGGGGTGACACAGGGGGATCCGGAGGCTGCTCGGCAGAGGGACAGCGTTGCTGACCTTCGAGCCTCCGAGGAGGTCAGCGACCGCATCCTCACCCTCCCCAATGCTCTTTCCGCGCTCCGCCTCGTCGGAGTGCCCGTCTTCTTGTGGCTCCTCTTCTCCGGGCAGGACCTGTGGGCGTTCGCCGTGCTTGCCCTCTCCGGCATCAGCGACTACCTGGACGGCAAGATCGCTCGACACTTCGGCCTCGTCTCCCGCCTCGGTCAGCTGCTCGACCCCATGGCCGACCGCCTCTATGTGCTCAGCACCCTCGTCGCGCTGACGATCCGCGACGTCATCCCGCTGTGGTTGCTCGTCGTGCTCGTCGCCCGCGACCTGTTCATGGGCGTCGTCATCGTCTCGTTGAAGCGGGTCGGGCAGACCGGCCTACCCGTGCACTTCGTCGGCAAGGCGGCGACCTTCAACCTCTTGTACGCCTTCCCGATCCTCCTGCTCAGCACGCTCGACAACCCCCTCGGCACCATCGCCCGCCCGATCGGCTGGGGGTTCGCGTGGTGGGGAACCGGGCTCTACTGGCTCGCCGCCATCCTGTATGCCGTGCAGGCCGGGCCGATCCTTCGCGCCGGGAGGCCGGCTGAGGGCCCATGAGCCAGACGCGACCGCGCCGGGATCCGCCGCCCCCGTCCGAGGACCCTCGAGAACAGGGCCAGCTCGGCCACTCGTCGATGAGCCTGCTGCAACAGCTGAGCGACCGTCCGCTCGACCCGTCCTACGCTGCTGCGGCGGCGCGCCGCGAGGCGGGGGGCCAGCCGCGGCATACCTCGACCCGGACGCCCGTCGTCATCATCTCCGCGGTGCTCATCGGATTCCTGCTCGTGGCCGCGGCCCAGGCGTTGCGGCCGGCCGGCACGACGGCCTCACGCGACAAGGCCCAGCTCATCGACCAGATCCAGGCCCGGCAGACCAGGGGCGATGAGCTGGCCGCGCAGATCGGCGAGCTCAGTGGGCAGATCCAGAACGCCCAGGCCGCGGCGCTGGCCGGCCGGGCGTCCGCCCTCTCCGCGGAGCTGGACCGCTTGGAGCTGGTCACCGGAGAGGTCGCCGTGGTCGGACCCGGGATGGTGCTGACCCTGGACGACGCCCCTGAATCGCGGGCCGACAGCGCCGCCGGGACCCCCCGCGACGCCAACGGGTTCCCCAAGGGGCGGGTCACCTCGTTCGACCTCCAGATCCTCACCAACGGCCTCTGGCAGGCTGGGGCCGAGGCCATCTCGGTCAACGGTCAGCGGCTGACCTCCCGCTCGGCGATCCGGTTCGCCGGCGACGCCATCCTCGTCGACTACCGACCGCTCAGCCCGCCCTATGTCATCACCGCGGTCGGCGAGGGTCGAGACCTGCAGACCGCCTTCGCGAGCTCGTCCTCGGGCCCCTACCTGAAGTCGCTCGGCGACAACTACGCGATCCCGTCCACCATCACGACGCAGGCGCGGGTCGAGGTGCCCCGCAGCCCCTCGTCGCGCCTCGTGTACGCGCGCCCGGAGGGCTCCGGCATACCCTCGAGCTCGCCAGGGGGAAGCCCGACCACCAGTCCGACCAGCCGCACCATGACGGAGGGACCGACCTCATGATCCCCGCCATCGGCCTGCTCGTCGGTGTCGTCGTCGGCCTGCTACTGCACCCGTCGGTGCCCGTCGGGCTCCAGCCCTACCTGCCCATCGCCGTCATCGCCGCGCTCGATGCCGTCTTCGGCGGCGTGCGAGCGGTGCTCGACGGCATCTTCGTCGACAAGGTCTTCGTCGTCTCGTTCCTCTCCAACGTCGTGGTCGCCGCGTTCATCGTCTTCCTCGGTGACCAGCTCGGAGTCGGGACGCAGCTGTCCACCGGCGTCGTCGTCGTCCTCGGGGTGCGGATCTTCTCCAACGTGGCCTCGATCCGGCGTCACCTGTTCAAGGCATGACGGTGGCCGAGCCGACCGATCCAGCTGCACCGCCCGAGCCGACCGCACCGGGTGATGGTCCGGCTGGTGGGCCGGAGGGCCAGGACGGCCAGGACGGCCACCACCGCCAGGGGACCCCCGGGCGCACCGACTCGGGGTGGCGCCGGCTGGCGCGGGCCGGCGCCCCGCGCGGCACCAAAGCGCAGCTGCTCGGCGCCGTCCTCGCCCTCTCCCTGGGTTTCGCGCTCGCCACGCAGGTCCGGCAGACCCAGGGCGCCGGCCTCGAGGCCATGCGCCAGGACGACCTGGTCCGCGTGCTGGACGACGTCAGCCAGCGCTCCACGCGCCTCGACCAGCAGGCTCGCGAGCTGCAGGCTCAGCGCGATGCCCTCGCCGGCGGGGCCACCAGCAGCCAGGCGGCGATCGACCAGGCGACCGCACAGCTCGAGGCGCTGCGCATCCTCGCCGGCACCGCGCCCG
This sequence comes from Actinomycetota bacterium, assembly GCA_030947565.1. Classification (GTDB taxonomy): domain Bacteria; phylum Actinomycetota; class Actinomycetes; order Actinomycetales; family Dermatophilaceae; genus Lapillicoccus. Next base: position 3,073 of record JALZBI010000050.1, on the reverse strand, counting down.
CGCAGGGGCCGGGGATCAAGATCACCATCACCGACCCCGACCAGAAGGTCAGCGCCGCGCAGCTGGTCGACCTGCTCCAGGAGCTGCGCGACGCCGGTGCCGAGGTCGTCCAGCTCGGTGCCAACCGCGTGGTGGCCAGCTCCTGGATCGGCTCCACCGGTGGCCAGCTGCAGGTCGACGGCCAGCCGCTGGCCCGTCCCGTCACCGTCCTCGCCATCGGCGACAAGGCGACGCTCGCGTCGGCGCTCAACATCCCGGGAGGCATCGTCGAGACCCTGCGCCGGGTTAACGCCACGGCGGCGATCGAGCAGGTCGACACGGTGCGCATCGACGCGTTGCAGTCCCCGCGAACCCCTCGTTACGCTCAGCCCGTGCCTGCCCCCAGCAGCGCGGCCACCCCTTAGAGAAGCGAGATCAGTGTCGTGAGTGACACCAGCGGGTCCGACTTTCCCGAGCAGCTGCACTACACCACCGACCACGAGTGGGTCGCCGAGCTCGATGGTCAGGCGGGAGCCGTACGGATCGGCATCACGGCGTTCGCCCAGAGCGCTCTCGGTGACGTGGTCTATGTGTCCCTGCCGGCCGTGGGCGACACGCTGACGGCGGGGGAGTCCTGCGGTGAGGTCGAGTCGACCAAGTCGGTGAGCGACCTGTTCGCCCCCCTGTCGGGCACGGTCACGGCCGTCAACACGGCCCTCGACAGCGCCCCCGAGCTGGTGAACGCCGCGCCCTACTCCGACGGGTGGATGTACGAGCTCGCGGTTGCCGGGGACGCCCGAGAAGTACTCGACCAGCTCATGGACGCCGCGACCTACCGGCAGAGCGTCAGCTGAGCATCCACTAGGGTTTGGCGCATCGGCACGGATGAAGAGAGGCGGCCATGACGGACCAGACGCGCAGCGAGGGCACCGACGAGACGCCTGTGCAGTCCACCGACAGCACCGCCCGTGTGCAGCCCTCCGGTCGGCAGGGTGAACCCACGACCATGCGCTTCAAGGGGGTCGGCGAGCACGACAACGTGGAGGTCGACGGCCGTGGGCTCAACGCCGAGGACCAGGCGACCATCGACGCGCTCCGGCCCGGCACCGGCCTGCTCATCGTGCTGCGTGGCCCCAACACGGGGGCGCGCTTCCTGCTCGACGACGCCGAGGTCACCACGGGCCGGCACCCCGACAGCGACATCTTCCTCGACGACGTCACCGTCTCGCGCAAGCACGCGGTCTTCGCCCAGGAGGCCGACGGTTACGCCGTGCGCGACATCGGGTCGCTCAACGGCACCTACGTCAACCGCGAGCTCGTCGACCACCACGGCCTGCGCACCGGTGATGAGGTCCAGATCGGCAAGTTCCGCCTCGTCTACTACGCCGGCGGCCGCTCCGCGTGACCTCTGGCTCCTCCGACCACGCGGCCAGCCCGGCCGGCGCGGCGGAGTCCGGTGGCACCCGCACGATCGGTGCCGTCCTTGCTGCCCTCACCCCCGAGTTCCCCGACCTCACCATCTCGAAGATCCGCTTCCTCGAGGCCGAGGGCCTCGTGACGCCGCACCGCACCGGCTCGGGCTACCGCACCTACACCGACGGCGACATCGAGCGGCTGCGCTATATCCTGACCGCCCAGCGTGACCGGTTCTGGCCCCTGAAGGTCATCCGGGACGCCCTCGACGCCCTCGACCGTGGGCTCGCCCCGCCCGAGGTGACCGCCCCCGAGGGCGGTCGCCCGCGAGTACCTGAGGCGATGGTCGATCGCCACGCACCGACCGCTGACCAGCTGGCCGCCCCGGCGACCCTGCGCCTGACCTCGCGCGAGCTGCGTGAGGCCGCCGGGCTCGACCGGCCGACGCTGGACGCCCTCGAGACCTTCGGGCTGATCCGGGCCGACGCGGGCGGGCATTTCGACGAGGACGCTCTGGCCATCGCCAGGTCGGCGGCGGCGTTGTCCGTCTACGGGGTCGAGCCACGCCACCTGCGTCCGTTCCGCACCGCCGCCGACCGGGAGATCGGCCTCGTGCAACAGCTCGTCCGTCCCCAGCGAGCCGCGCGCGGCGGCGGCGAGGCCACCGAGCCCGAGGACCCCACCCCCCAGGTGCTGCGTCTCTGCGTAACCCTGCACACCTCCCTGGTCCGCGCGGGTCTCCACCACCGCTGACCCCCCACCCCCTGTTGAACCGAACGCGGCGTCCGGTTCCGAACGCGCCGGTGCACCAGCGCGTTGGCACACCGAACGCCGCCGTCGAGGTGAAAGCAGGGGAGCACGGCGAGCGGTGACCGACAGGTGGTGACCCCGATGACGAACCGCCATTGGCCGAAGTACGGTGGAGCCGTGAAACCCGTCGACGTCCTTGGGGTCCGCGTCGAGATGCCCACGAACCAGCCGATCGTGCTGCTGCGTGAGCGTGAGGGGGAGCGCTACCTGCCGATCTGGATCGGCGCCGCCGAGGCCACGGCCATCGCCTACGCCCAGCAGGGCGTCGAACCGCCGCGTCCGTTGACCCACGACCTGCTCAAGGACGTCATCGAGACGCTGGGCCACACCGTCACCGAGATCCGCATCGTCGAGCTCAAGGACAAAGTCTTCTACGCCTCGCTCGTCATCGACGGGAAGAACGAGATCAGCGCCCGGCCCTCCGACGCGATCGCCCTCGCGCTGCGCACCCAGACCCAGATCGTCGTCGCGGAAGCGGTGCTCGAGGAGGCCGGGGTCGCCATCACGCCGGACGAGGACGACGAGGTCGAGCGGTTCCGGGAGTTCCTTGACCAGGTCTCCGCGGAGGATTTCGAGAACCCGCACGAGACCGACCCGCCCCCGACCGCGCGTGATACCTGAGCCTCGACTAGACATTGAGAGTACGCGCGGGAGGGCAACACGCCCGCAGGCTCAGCATCCACCGGTAGTTGACCCCGGCGCGGTTCGGACCTACCGTCAGGAGGTCGGGCCGGAAGCACGGGTATGTAACTACAGCCGTGGTGCCGCCCCGCGCCAGCCCCTCGACCCAGCGAGACGGCCGCCCCGAGCCCCAGGAGGACACCGTGAACGCCACGGGAGATGCGAAGCAGAACGGCACGCACGTTCCCGC
>JALZBI010000283.1 GCA_030947565.1 Actinomycetota bacterium | reverse complement strand
CCTCTGAGGGGTGCAACGCTCCGAGCTCTGTCCGGCCCGCGCCTGGCGTCACGCCGCGGGAGGCCTGGCGTCACGCCGCCGGGGCGCCGCCGGGGCGCCGCCGGGGCGACAGGTCAGATGAGGCCGCGGCCGCGCAGGTTGGTGATGATGCCCGGCAGCGCGTCGACGTCGGCCTGGAAGCTCATGTGCATGAGCACGACGGACCCGGCCTTGGCCTGGCCAGTGACGAGGCTGCTGATCGTCGCGGCCGAGTTGCCGCGCCAGTCGTTGGTGTCGATGTTCCAGCCACAGATGGAGTAGCCGGCGCTGCGCACGAGGGCCCGGGAGGTCGCGTCACTCGCGCCGTAGGGGAAGCGGAAGACGGTGGTCGGCTTGTAGCCGAGGTTGATCTGTCGCTGGAGCTCGGCCGTGCCGAGCGCGGCGTACATCTGCGGGTGCGAGTAGGTGTGGTTGCCGAGCATCTGACCGTCGGTCTTCAGGCGCGCGATGAAGGCGGCGTTGCCGCTGGCCCACTGCCCGGTGGGGAACCACCGGGCCTTGATGCCGTAGCTGTCGAGGATCCCCAGGATGGCCGGCGCCATCGGGCCCCCGTCGTCGAAGGTGAGGAACACCTTGCCGGGGTTGGGGTTGCCGCACCCAGTGGCGGGGGGTCCGGCTGCTGGAGCGGGAACGGGAGCGGGAGCCGGTGTGGGAGCGGGAGCCGGTGTGGGAGCCGGTGCGGGCGTGGTCTTGGCCGGCGTGGGGGTCTTGGCCGCCGTCGTGGTCTTGGCCGGCGTGGGGGTCTTGGCCGCCGTCGTGGTCTTGGCGGATGCCGGGCTCGTCTTCGTCGGCGTGGGGGTCTTGGTCGTCGTGGCCCGGGGCGACGTCGTCGGGGCCGCCGTGGTCGTGGGGACCGGTGTCACCGTGACCGTTGTGGCTGCCGTGGTCGGGGCCGGTGCGTTGACCGTGAACATCGGGGGGTTGGTCGTGCTCGGTGTCGCGGAGAGCTCGCTCTGCCACGTCGCCTGACCGCGGTCGCTCGACGTAGTCGGTGCCGCGATGGCCCGGGTCGTCGCGACAGGCTCGGCCGATCGCAGGGACGTGCAGCCTGACACCACCACTGCGCCGACGAGACAGAGCGAGACGAGGGTGATCGGGCGGCGCGCGGGGACTGGGCGCTGGCGGGACATGGTGCTCCGGGGCTGATGTCGGCGGGCTGAGGACGGCAGGGGCAGGGGCACGGCAGTGCCGGCTGCCTCAAAGGTACGGCAAACCGACCAGGACGGGTTCAACCGTTCGGTTTGCGGTCATTCCGGCGTGGCGAGCCCAAGAGGAGACCGGCTCAGGGAGGGGTAGCCGTCAGAGGCGTGCGCAGCCGCGCCCGGTGCCGGGCGTGGGCGTCGAGGCGTCGGTTCTCTTCGTGCCCCAGGCTTCCAGGGCGGGCGGGTGTCGCCCCGCCCCGGTCGTCGAGAGTGACGAGCACCATGAGGCAGTGCGTGGTCAGCTCCAGGCTGGCCGTGCCGAGCCACCCGACCGCACGGGCACGCTCACGTGCCGCTGGACGTGGCGGTATGGATGAGACGGGCCTCGACCTCGACGAGGTGCCCGATGAACAGGCGCCCGTCGGTCCCGACGGCCACGAACACCATGAGGCCTACCGTGGCGGTGGTGAGCACCCGGGTGGCGGGTGGTCCGAACGACACCGATACGACGATGTGCATGCTGGTGGGGCCTGTGTTCACGACGTGGGCTCGCTTGGACGAGATCCCACCTCGGTCGACCGGGCGAGACGAATGTGTCCGACGTTGGCGGTCCCGCAGTAGCGATCCGACCACCCCGCCACGCGCTGGCGAAGCCGGCCTTGTCGATCCACTCCGGGACCCTGCCCCCGGCACCCGGCCGCTGATCCCGGCGTCGGTCGGCGCGGCCAGGACGGCAGGGCGACCTCGTTCCGTGGCCTGCATCCGCTCCACGTGTCCGTGACCCGCGCCGGGATCGCCGGTATGCGCGGCGCCGGTCCGAGCGTACCGAGGCCTGGGGGTCGGCTCCGGAGCGCGCCGCCGAGGATAGGGGGGTGACCCGTCGCTCAGCTGCTCGCTGCGCCGCCCTCGCCGCGGGGGGGCTGGTGGTGGTCGCCCTCGGCGGCTGCGGGTCGACGGACCCGGTCATCGGGGCCACGGTCACGTCCGCCGTCACGGCCACGGGTACGCCGCGGGCCACGGTCGACCCCATGTCGACGGTGCGGCCAGGGAACGGGACCGCCGGTGGGTCCGGGCCGCCCTTCGTTGCCACCGCGACATGGGTGGGGGGACCTGGCGGGAGGAGTCTGCATGTCGTGCCGACGGTCGCCGGTCGAGTCGCTCAGGGAGCCGACGATGCCGCGCAGGCGTGGCGGGAGGTGCTCCGGCTGGAACCGGACGCCGACCGACCTGGGATGCGCTCCCAGCTCGACTGCCATTGGACAGATGTGCGGCTCGTGCAGCCGGGCAAGCCGTCGTGGGACATCGAACCCTGGCGCCCGGTCGTCTCGCAGCAGCAGATGGTCGACGCGTGGTGCAACCCCGGCGGCCCCGAGTCGGCGGACGGCTGAGGCCCCGCTCAGGACGCGAAGACGACGAGGTTGTCCTGGTAGCCCCCGGCGGACCGGTCATACGGACCGTCGCACGTGATGAGGCGTAGTGCGGGGCCCGGCACCGGACCGTAGGTCGCCTGGGTGGGGAAGTCGTTCTTGGCGAACCGGCGTACGCCGTCGACCGTGAACCGCACCTGCGAGCCGTCCCGGCGGGTGACGACGACGGGGTCGCCGACGGACAGGCGGCGCAGCCCGTAGAACACCGCCGGCCCGCTGGTGGAGTCGACGTGACCAAGGATGACCGCCGGCCCCTGCTGCCCAGGAGCGGGGCTGGTGGTCAGCCACCCGGTGTCCTGAGGGTGGGCCGGCACCTGCACGTGGTGGTCACCGCCGATGCCGAGGTCGACGACCGGCGCGTCCACCTGGATGCTCGGGAGGGCCACACGGGCGGGTTGCAGGGCCTCGGTGACCGTGGCGGCCGTGCCCTGCGGGGCGGGGATCGCCGCCCCGGAGTCGTCGGCGCCCCCCTGCGACGCCGACGACCCTGGGCCTGCGGTGGCTCCGGCGGTGGCCGAGCCGTCGCCCTCCCCGGCGCCGAACCCCGACGGAACCGACGGAACCGACGGAACCGACAAGCCCCCTGCCGGGCCCGGTCCGGCGGCCTGGCATCCCGCGAGCCCGACCGCCCCCACCAGTCCCAGCAGTGGCGACCAGCCCCGGTTGCCCCGGACGGTCACCTGCCGGTCCCCTCAGCCACCGGCGATCAGCGCCGCCGACCGGCCGGTGCGGTCGCTGACCGTCGGCGCTCCCCCGCCCACGCGCCGAAGGTCAGCAGCGCCGCAACCACCGCGAGGACGAGCCCCGACCCGGTCAGGGTGTGGGAACTGGACCCGTCACCCGCGGCCAGCTGCGCCGCCATGCCCCCGCCACCCGTCTGGGCAGCGCCCTGCGGGGCAGTCTCAGCGCCTGCGGCGTCCGTGATGACCTTGACGGTCACGGCGCCGGGGGCGGAGTCGAGGACGATGGCCGTGTAGACACTGCCCGATTTGAGGTCGACCGTCTGCTGAGCGGTCGGCCCACCCCCGCTGGAGAGGTCGAGGGTCCAGCTGCCGGCGGGCACCGACGTGTAGTCGGTGGCCTGTCCGAGGATCGCGCCGGTCGCCAGCGTCGGTCCGTTCTGCGCCGTGATCGACACCGTCTGGGTGTGGCTCGCCGCGGGCAGGATCCGGACCCGGGCCGAGCTTGCCGCCGGCAGCGTCAGGTCGTCGTCCAGGGCGACGAGGCGCGGGCTGTCGGCGGTGCCGACGGCGACCAGAGTCGTGGCTTTCCCCGCAACGACGGTGAACGCTCGCTGGAGCAGCGGTTCACTCTCCAGCGTCGCCCCCTGCGGCCGCACGGTCACCGTGTAGTCACCCGGGTCGATCTTCTGGTAGCCCGTGACGTCGCCGTACGATGCGGCCGGCGACATGACGATCGAGGTGGCCGAGCCGTTCTTGGGCACGAGGTCGACACGCGCCGTGCTGAAACCGGGCACGAGGTGGCCGGCACGGATCCACGCCTTACCCGGGGGGGCGGCGTCGTCGGCTCGAGCCGACGC
>JALZBI010000282.1 GCA_030947565.1 Actinomycetota bacterium | reverse complement strand
GCTGGTCTCTGGCGTCCAACTTCCGGAACAGCTCGGCGTTCGAGCACGCCGCGACGCTGCGGCACATCGAGTTCGGCTGGGCGGACGTCCACCGGAGCTTCCCTGGCCTTGGGGGTGATCCGGACGTGGCGTTCCACCGGCTGTGGGCGGACCGGGGCGAGCGTCAGATCGGCGGGTTTGCCTGCGCGGTGCCGAGCCTCCCCGCCCAAACCCTCGTTGTGCTCCTGCACGCGGCCCGGTCCCCTGGCGCCCGGGCCGGCCTGGACATCGCGACGGTCTGGGACGCGGCGCCACCGCAGCGACGCGCCGAAGTGCACTCCCTGGTCGAGCAGATTGGTGCCGAGGTCGGGTTCGCGGCCGCGGTCGGTGACCTGGATGTCTACCGCGGCCACCCCGACTACCCCCTCTGGAGAGTGGCCTCGCACGGAGGGACCAGGATGGAGGAGTGGTGGGCTCGCATCCGGGCGGCGCCGACCCGACGCGCGGCACTGCTGCTCGTCCTGCGCGCTCCGCTCGTCAACGTCGAACATCTCGAGATGTCGCTGTGGCGGCGGCCGACGCGTCGCGAGGTCGCGGTCGAGTTCTTCGCCCGCCCTGCTCGGGGCATCGCCGAGGAGCTCCGGGCGGTGGCGATTCTGCGCCAGACCCGGCGGCGATCATGACCCGCTACCGGCGACCCGACGACGTGGCCATGGTCGTCGGTCACCGCATGGAGGACCACGGGCTGGCTGAGGTCGTCTACCTGTCGCACCTGCCGTCCGGGTCGCTCATGGTGCTCCACGGCACGAGCGCGCTGGTGTGGAGCGAGGCGCTGTCAGTGAACCCAGGGGGGAGCGACCTCGTGGACCGGCTAGCCGACGCCGTGGGGCTCGTGCCCGCTGCTATCCGTCAGGACGTGATGGCCTTCGTGGAGCAACTCCTCGACCGACGGCTGCTCGAGCAGGCCTGAGCGGTCAGGCGTTGGCCTAGGACGTCGCGCGGGGCGGGTTCTGCTTGCTCCTGGCCCGCCGCTCCGTGCGGGACTTCCCGGTGGCCCCCCCGTCGCGGTAGTAGGCATAGCGGTAGGGGTCACTGTTGCCGGTCGCGACCATGTTCAGCGCGAAGCCGGCTGCGTTGACACCCACCGTCGACAGCGACTTCAGCGCGGACTGGAGGTCGCGCTTGCGGGTGCGGTCGGCGGCGACGACGAAGAGCAGGCCGCCGACGAGCTTGTTGATGACGACGGCGTCGATAACCGGCAGGAGTGGTGGGCTGTCGACCAGGACGTAGTCGAACTCCTTGGTGAGGTGGTCGAACAGCGTCTCCATCGGCTCCGAGCCGAGGATCTCGCTGGGGTTCGGGGGAATCTGCCCCGCCGGCAGGACGTAGAGGCTCGAGTCGCGCCACTGCTGGACGACGTCATCGACCGTGGCGGCGCCGAGCAGAATCGTGGTCAGGCCCACCCCGCCCTCTAGGCCCATCGTCCGGGCGACCGAGGGATTGCGCAGGTCGCCGTCGACGAGCAGCACACGAGCACCGGTGTCGGACAGCGCCATGGCGAGGTTGATGACGGTGGACGTCTTGCCTTCGCCCGGCATCGCCGAGGTGACGACGAAGGAGTGCTTGCCCGTCGTGACGTCGACGAACAGCAGGTTGGTGCGGAGCCGGCGGATGGCCTCGGCGTGCATACCGTGCGGATCCGTCACCAAGGTGAGCGGCCTCCCCTTGGCGTTCTTGTCGAACGGGATGGCCGACAGCAGCGGCCGGTCGGACAGGGTCTTGACGTCGTTCTCCGAACGGACCTTGGTATCGAGCGCGTGCCGGCCGAACGCCACCCCGATGCCGATGGCCAAACCCGCCAGGAGGCCCAGCGTGAGGTTGCGCCGGACATCGGGAGTGGTGGGGGAGCCGGGGGCCACGGCCGGGTTGATCGATGTCGCCTGCACGTTCTGACCGGCATTTGCGAGCAACGGGGAGAACTTGATGGCCACGCTGGCCAGCTGCGGGCCGACGGCGTTGGCGATGCGGGCCGCTCCTTCGGCGGTGCTGTCCGTCGCCGTGATGTCGAGGACCGACGCCGTGGGCGGCACGGAAGCGTTGACGTTGAGCGGGGCGTTGGGGGGCAGGCCCAACGCGGCGCGCAGCGGCTCGAGCACCGACGGCGACCGCAGCACCTCGACGTAGGTGTTGAGGTCAGCCGACGTGATGATGTAGGGGCCACCGCGCGACTGCTGTCCTGGCGCGGGATCGCCGCCGGTGGCCGAGAAGTACACGCGAGCGGTGGCCGTGTAGGTGGGCACGAGGGTGAGCGTGTAGGCAGCGGTCGCCCCGAGGACGAGCAGCGCGCAGGCCGCCACCACGCGCCAGCGCGTCCGGAGAACGACCAGAAAATCCCGGAACTGCACGCAGGTGACTCCTGGAACTCGACGGGACCGGTGAGGGACGTGACATCCTCCCATAAATCACCCAGGCATCCGGCTTGATCAGGGGCCGGCGCCGGTCATCGTAGGCTCGCTACCGCATGACCCGATGGGCGCGACCCACGGTGGCACAGACACAGCCGAGGAATGGAGAAGGTGACGCCGGTGCGCGTCCTGCGGATCGCCCACAGCGGCGTCGTCTCCGCCTGGCGCGAACGTGAGCGGGCGATCGGGCGTCGCGGAGTGGATCTCCACCTCCTCTCGGCGGCGGAGTGGGACGAGGCCGGCGCCACCGTGCGGCTTCGACCCCGGCCGGGGGAGGCCGTTTTCGGCGTGCGCACCTGGGGCTCCCACCCGGCCCTGTTCGTCTACGACCCGCGCCCCCTGTGGCGCGCCCTCGGCGAGACGTGGGACCTTGTCGACCTCCACGAGGAACCCTTCGCGCTCGCCACCGCCGAGGTACTTGCGATCCGGGCGCTCCGCCGGCAGCAGGCTCCCTACGCGCTGTACTCCGCGCAGAACCTGGAAAAGCGCCTACCTGCGCCGTTCCGCTGGCTCCAGCGACGGACGCTGCAGGGGGCCGCGGCGGTCAGTGTCTGCAACGCGGCGGCCGGTGCCCTTGTCGAACGGCGAGGGTTTCCCGGCCGCGCGGACCTCATCCCCCTCGGCGTCGACGCGGCATACTTTCGGCGGTGGGCGGCGGCGGACAAGACCGCACACCCGCGGCGCAGCGGTGCCGCGGTCGTCGGCTACGCCGGTCGCCTGGCGAGCCACAAGGGGGTCGACGTCCTGCTGGAGGCGGTCGCGGGTATGCCGGGGGTGCGGCTGCGCGTCGCCGGTGACGGACCGATGGCGGCGGCGCTCCACGAACGGGCGCAGCGAGACGACCTGGCCGGTCGGGTGACCTTCCTGGGCGCCGTCCACGGCTCGGCGCTTGCCGAGCTCTACGCCGGTCTGGACGTGCTCGCAGTCCCGTCACTCACCACCTCGACGTGGGTTGAGCAGTTCGGTCGGGTCGCGGTCGAGGCCATGGCGGCAGGGGTGCCGGTGGTCGCCAGCGACAGCGGCGCACTTCCGGACGTCGTCGGCGAGGCGGGTCTGCTCGTCGCGCCGGGCAACGCTTCGGTGCTGCGGGCGGGGCTCGAGGAGGTGCTGGGTGACCCGGACCTCACGGCTCGGCTGCGCCTGGCCGGGATGCGCCGTGCCACGGAGTGCGACTGGGAGTCCGTGGCCGACCGCTACGTCGAGATGTACCGGCGGGTGACGCATACCGACGTCCGGCCGGCGGATCGCGAACCGGCCGTCGTCGTCGTCGCCTACGGCTCGCCGGAGCTGCTGCGGGCAACCCTCCACCCCTTGATTCCTCAGCCCGCGTCGGCCGACAGACCCGTCCTCGTCGTGGACAACTCGTCGTCCGACGCGGTGCGGGCCGTCTGCCGAGAAACCGGGGCCACCTACGTCGACGCTGGACGCAACGGGGGGTTCGGCTCGGGCGTCAACCTCGCTCTCACCCACCTCTCCGAGGATGACGACGTCCTGCTCCTCAACCCCGACGCCGTGGTGACCCGGGCCGACGTGCGCCAGCTGGCGGACGCCCTCCACGCCGACCCCCAGCTGGCCAGCGTCGCCCCGGCGCAGGTCGACGCGGCGGGGGCTCCGGTGCGGGTGGCGTGGCCGTTCCCCACGCCGCTGGGAGCGTGGCTCGAGGCCCTGGGGCTGGGCCGGGTGCGGGACCGGCACCCGGCATACGCGGTCGGCTCGGTCC
>JALZBI010000281.1 GCA_030947565.1 Actinomycetota bacterium | reverse complement strand
ACGGAGACGAGGACGGCCCGTGCGTCGGTGGGGTCACGGCGGCGTGCGGCCCAGCCGCCCGCCTCCAGTCGCTGCACCTGTGTCGTCATCGTCGGCTGGCTGCAGTGGTCGGCGGCCGCGAGCTCGGAGATGCGCGACGGTCCCTGCTGCTCGATCTGCGCGAGCAGGCGGGCCTGCGCATACGGCATGGGCAGGTCGGACTGCTGCGTGGCCATCCGGTTGAGACGCGCGACGACGGTGAGCAGGTCGGCACCGAGGTCGGTCGGGGCCAGGAGGTCACGGGTCGGCACGTCGACCAGGTTACATAGGATACCTATGCATGTCCACGGCCGTCGAGTGGTTCGAGTCAGAGGTCGGGGACGGGTTCGTTGGCCCACGTGACGACGCGCCAGCCGGCCCTCGGGTCGCCCTCGAGGACGACGACAGCGGTGTTGTGGAGCCGGGAGTTGGCGACGTAGGTGCGGTCGACGTTGCCGGCCCGAGCGCCGGTCCACGCGCGGATCACCGCCCCGTGGCTGACGATCGCGGCGGAGTCGTGCCTGGCGGCCTCGGCGACCACGTCGTCGTAGCGCGCCATGACCTCGAGGCCGGACTCACCCCCGGGTATGCGGGTCTCGGGCTCGCCGCCGAACCACCGGTGGAGCACCCCGAGGTAGGCGTCCCACGAGCCGTCATCCGGCGCCATCTCGTAGGTTCCGGCCTGGATCTCGCGAAGGCCCGGGCGCACCTTCGGGGTGAGCGAGCGGGCCCGGGCGAGTGGGGCTGCGGTCTGGTGGGTGCGGACCAGGTCGGAGACGTAGATGGCGTCGAGGTCGATGTCGTCGAGGGCGCCGACCAGCTCGTCGGCCTGCCCGCGACCCCGGTCGGTGAGGTCGGCGCCGGGTGGGGCCGTGTCGAGGAGGCGACCGACGTTGGCCGTCGACTCGGCATGACGGATCAGCAGGAGGCGCACGACGACAGGTTAGGCGGCCCCTGACCCGACCGGACTCACGGGATTGTCGGTTCGGGGCCAATGACACCCCGAGAACCGACGAACACGTGAGTCCGGTCGGGGTTCAGGCGGGTGGCGGGGTTCAGGCGGGGACTGACAGCCGGGTCAGGGCGTTGATGACCGACTTCGCGCCGGTCATCGGGTTGCGGCTTCCCTCCAGCATGAACGCGTCAGGGTCACGGGGTGCCTGCAGCTCGAGGACACGCACCGAGACCCGGTCTCGCCCGGTGGCGGTGAGCCCGTCCCGGGGGATGCGGAAGAGCAGCGTGGACGGCAGCGAGCGGAAGCCCGGGAGGGTCGCGCCGTAGACCCATTCCTCACACACTCCCAGGATGAGGTCACTCGGCAGCTTGTGGATGTCGCCGGCCACCGTTCGCCCGCCGGCGACGGCGCCCAGCTCGCCCAGGGCCGATCCCAGCGCCCCACCCAGGCCGCCGCCCACGACATCGCCGACGAAGCCCCCGGCCAGGATCCCCACCGTCGACCCTCTCGGCGCGAAGAGCCCGACGGCCAGCACCTGATCGTCGATGTCCGCTGCCCTGAGCGCATCGGCGAGGGCCTTGCGGGCGTACTTGGGGGCCATGGCGCGTCCTTGGTCCAGAGGGTCAGTGGTCCGTCAGCGGTCCGTCAGAGGTGCATGACCCTGAGCCTCTCCCGCGTCCCGCCCGAAGTCAGCGGACCTAGGTCTCGTCTGTCGCCGACCGGCTAACCCGCGCCGAGGGGATGAACGGCGCCAGCGTGTTGCGGGCGATGAGGAACCCCTCCTTGACCAGCTCGTCGGTGGCCTCGAACTGACGGTCCTCGTGCTCGACCGTCACCGCGCCGTCGTAGCCCGTGCGGTAGAGCGCCGCGAAGAACCGGGGCCAGTCGACCTCCCCCAGCCCGGGCAGCCGCGGCCGCTGCCAGCCGATCCCGGCCGACTGGGTGCCGCGCTCGTAGAGGCCGTCGCGGTCGATCTCGACGTCCTTGGCCTGCACGTAGCGGATGCGCGAGCCGAACTCGGCCAGAGCGCGCTCGCAGTCGATCATCAGCCAGACCAGGTGCGACGGGTCGAAGTTGAGCCCGAACGACTCGCTCGGGATGGCGTCGAACATGTCGCGCCAGACGGCGGGGGACGACGCCAGGTTGTGGCCGCCCGGCCACTCGTCCTCCGAGAAGATCATCGGGCAGTTCTCGATGGCGATCTTGACCCCGTGGTCCTCCGCGTAGGTGACCAGCGCCGGCCACACGGTGCGGAAGTCGGTGAAGTTCTGAGACGGCGACTTGTCCTTGTCGTTGCCGACGAAGGTGTTGACGACCGGCACCTTCATCAGCGACGCCGCGCGGATCACCGCCTTGAGGTGGCCCTGCACCTCCTCTCGGTGCGCTGGGTCGGGGTGGAGGGGGTTCGGGTAGTAGCCCAGCGCCGAGATGTCGACCCCGCGACCCTCGATGTCGGCGACCAGCTCGCTTGCCTGCGCCTCGGACAGGTTCGCCACGTCGATGTGGGAGGTACCGGCATACCGGCGCTGCTCCCCGCTCGAGCGCGGCCAGCAGGCGACCTCGAGCGTGCTGAACCCGTTGGCGGCGGCCCAGTCGGCGACCTCGGTGAGCGGGGTCTGCGGGAACGCCGCGGTGAGCAGCCCCAGCTTCATGTGTCTCTCCTCGTGACGGTGGCCCAACGGCTGGTGTCGTTGCTCTCCAGGACGGCCTCCTCGAGGAACAGGCCCTCGACCCCGTCGGCGAAGGTGGGGTAGGACCCGTCGTCGCGCGCGCCGCCGAGCACCGCGGCATACACGGACTCGACGAGGCCGCGGAACGACTCGGCGAAGCCCTCAGGGTGCCCGCCCGGCAGGTGCGAGACGCGGACCGCATCGGGCCCCATGAGCGAGAGGTCACGCAGGAGGACCTGGTTGAGGGCGCCGCGATGGCCGATCCACAGTCGCTCGGGTTCCTCCGAGCTCCAGCTCAGCCCGCTCGTCGACCCGGATACGTCCACGGTGCAGAGGTTCTTCCGACCGGGTGACACCTGCGACACGGTGAGCACGCCCCGTGCCCCGCCCTCGAAACGGAGCAGCAGCCCCGCCGCGTCGTCGGTCGTCACCGCGAAGTCCGCACGCTCGACCTCGCCGACGGCGTGCCCGGTGAAGGTCGGGGCCGTGCCCGTGGGCCGGTGCCGCACCGGCACGAAGGTATGCAGGTCGGCGAACACTTCGGTGACGCGCAGACCGGTGACGAAGCGGACGAGGTCGAGCCAGTGCGAGCCGATGTCGGCCACGGCGCGCAGCCGGCCGGAAGCGGCCGGGTCGACCCGCCAGTTCCAGTCGGTGTCGAGCAGCAGCCAGTCCTGGAGGTAGCCGCCGCTGATGAGACGCGGTGCCCCGAGGTCGCCCCGAGTGACCATGGCGCGCGCCTCGTGCAGCACGGGGTTGAACCGCACGTTGAAGCAGATGGCGTGGACGATGCCGGCCGCCTCGGCGGCGCGCAGCATGGCGATGCCCTCGTCGGCGGTGAGGGCCAGGGGCTTCTCGCAGACGACGTGCTTTCCGGCGGCGATGAGCTGTGTGACCTGCTCGGCGTGCAGGTGGTTGGGGCTGGTCACGTGGACGACATCGACGGTGGTGTCGGCGCACAGGGCGTCGAGATCGTCGTAGACGTGGGGGTACTCGCCCGTGGCGCGGGCCCCTTCGGCATCGCGGGTGAGGACGCCGCGCACGGGGACGCCGATGCGCCGGAGGGCGTCGACGTGGACGGCAGCGATGAACCCGGTGCCGATAATGGCTGCGCCCACCGTTGCGGTGTCGCGGACGGACAACCGGCTCACCGGGGTATGCCTCTCGTGCGCGAGATCTTGACGTAGGCCCACGCCAGGGCAAGCAGGATGATGCCGAAGAGCATCTGCCTCAGCGACTCCGCCACCGACAACCGGATGAGCAGGGTGTCGAGGACGGTGAGGATCAAGGCGCCGAGGAAGGTGCCGCCCATGCCCCCGACGCCACCGAGGATCGACGTCCCGCCGATCACCGCAGCCGCCACCGAGGGCAGCAGGTAGCTGTTGGCAAGCTGCAGGTCGACCGCCCCGCTTCGACCACCGACGAGGACACCCGCGACCCCGGCGAGCAGCGCGCAGGTGACGTAGACGGCGAGCTCGACCCGCCAGACGCGGACGCCCGCCAGCCGGGCCGCGACCCGGTTGTCACCCGT
>JALZBI010000280.1 GCA_030947565.1 Actinomycetota bacterium | reverse complement strand
ATGCGCCGGTCGAGGCCCCCGTCGCGCCGGTCACCGGCTCGGTGGCCAGCTCGGTGGCCGGCTCAGCCGCGCGGGTGCGCCGTGACGAGAAGGCTCACGCCGGGGAGCTGCTTGACCGGTAGGTATCGCTCCGCGGTGATGATCGCGCGCAGCGCGGTGTTGACCACCGGGTGCAGGTCGTCGAGGTCGCTGCCGGCCGCCTTCTTGCGCCGCATGGCGACGACCGGGCGGAGCAGCACGTTCCACGACGTCATCGCCGCGATGTCGAACCCGTTCCGGTGAAGGACCCCCGAGAGGGTCTCCCGCGTGTAGCGACGCACGTGGTCGACGGCCTCGTCGTGGGCTGACCACAGCCGTGGGTCGGCGGGGACGGCGACGAGGAAGGTGCCGTCCGGGCGGAGGACCCGGCGGATCTCGCAGACCGCGTCGTCGTCCTCCTCGATGTGCTCGAGGATGTCGAACGCCACGACCAGGCCCAGTGACCGGTCGGCGAGCGGGAGGTGTCGGGCGTCGGCCCGGACGGCCGCGAGGCCCCGTTCGTGCGCGACGGATGCACCCTCCTCGCCGTACTCCATCGCGACGGGCGTCCAGCCGAGGTCACGAAGGACCCGGGTGTTGCCGCCACCGGCGGCGCCGATGTCGAGAGCCGCGCCTGGCCGGACGCCGTGCAGCGCCCGGGCGAGCAGGTGACGACGCTCCCGGTACCACCAATGGGTGTCCTCCAGCGCAGCCAGCTTGCGGACCTCGGTGCCCTCCACGGTCGGTCATCATGCCAGGGCGGCAACGGGAGCAACGAATCCACCGTGTGGCCCGCTCGCCGAGAGCGCGGAGAGCTACACCCCTCCCAGGGGGTGCAGCTCTCCGCGTTCGCTCGCATCCTCCGGGTGGGGCGCGATCAGCCATGTTGGGGTGTTCAGCCTCAGGTGCGGATCTGGCCGTCGCCCTCGACGACCCACTTGGTCGTCGTCAGCTCCGGGAGCGCCATCGGGCCCCGGGCGTGGAGCTTCTGGGTCGAGATGCCGATCTCGGCCCCGAAGCCGAACTCGCCACCGTCGGTGAAGCGGCTGGACGCGTTGACCACGACCACCGCCGCATCCACCTCGGCCGTGAACCGGCGTGCCGCCGTTCGGTCCTGCGTCACGATCACCTCGGTGTGCTGCGTGCCGTAGCTCCGGATGTGGTCCATGGCCGCGTCGAGGCTCGGCACGATGCGCACGCTGATGTCGAGGGCATGCCACTCGGTGCCGAAGTCCTCGTCGGTCGCGGGCTGGTATGCCGCGCCGGCGGCCGCCGCGTAGGGGCCCACCTCCTCGGCGGCGTGGAGGGTGACCCCGGCTGACCCGAGGTCGGCGAGGATCTTGGGCAGGAAGGCCTCCGCCACCGCCTCGTGGACGAGCAGCGACTCAGCGGCGTTGCAGACGCTGGGCCGCTGGACCTTCGCGTTGACCGCGATGTCGTGCGCCATGTCGAGGTCCGCGGCGGCGTCGACGTAGACGTGGTTGACGCCGATGCCCGTCTCGATGACGGGCACGGTGGACTCGCGCACGACGGTCTGGATGAGGTCGGCGCCGCCGCGCGGGATGACGAGGTCGACGAGACCGCGGGCGGTCATGAGCGCCCGGGCCGCGTCCCGACCGCCGCCGTCCAACAGGCATACGGAGTCGGCGTCGACGCCCTGCGCCGTCAGGGCGGCGCGCATGACGCCGACCAGCGCCCGGTTGCTCGACGCGGCCGCCGACCCACCTCGCAGAATGACCGCGTTGCCGCTCTTGAGCGAGAGGGCCGCGGCGTCGACGGTGACGTTGGGCCGGGCCTCGTAGATCATCCCGACGACGCCCATCGGGACGCGGATCTGCCGGATCTGCAGGCCGTTGGCCAGCGTCGAGCCGCGCACGACCTCTCCGACGGGGTCGGACAGACGGGCGATGTCACGGACCGCCCCCGCGATGGCCGCGATGCGGCGCTCGTCGAGGAGGAGCCGGTCGAGCAGTCCGTCGGCCAGACCCGCGTCGCGACCGCGCTGCTGGTCCTCGGCGTTGGCCTCGATGAGGTGCGGCGTGGCGGCCTCGAGAGCGTCGGCCATGGCGTGCAGCGCGTCGTCCTTCGCGGTGCGGGACATCAGGGCGAGCCGCCGTGAGGCCACCTTGGCCGCCCGGGCCAGGCCGGCGACCTGGTCGACGGCCGCGGGGTCGATGGTTCCCGCACTGGTTCCAGAGCCTGCTGCCGCCATGCCACCAGGGTACGGCGGTGTCGTCGTGGCGGTTCCAGGTTCTTCGCCCAGGGGGCGCGCGCTATCCCAGCTGACGGTCGCGAGGGCGGCGGCCGACCTTGGCGACGATGAGCGGGTCCACCTGCTCGACGAGCGCGGCGCGGGCCCGTGCCGAGAGGCCGTCGTCGGTGATGAGCAGGTCGACGTCGGGCAGGTCGATGAAGGTGCTGAGGCCGACGACGCCCCACTTGGTGTGGTCGGCGACGATGCACACCTGTCGGGCCGAGGCGACGAGGGCACGGTTGGTCTCGGCCTCGACGAGGTTCGGCGTTGTCAGGCCCGCCTTGGCGTCGATGCCGTGCGCGCCGAGGAAGAGCCGGTCGACGTGCAAGGTCCGCAGGGCCGTGACGGCGACCGGTCCGACGAGGGCGTCGGACGGGGTGCGGACGCCCCCGGTGAGGACCACCCGCTGGCCCTCGGTCGGCGACTCGTGCAGGAGCTGGGCCACCGGCACCGAGTTCGTGACCACGGTGAGGTCAGGTATGCCGCGCAGCAGCCGGGCCACCTCGTAGGTCGTCGTGCCGGCCGAGATCCCGATGGCGGAGCCGGGTTCGACGAGCTCGGCGGCTCGCCGCGCGATGGCCCGCTTCTCCGCGGTCATGAGCGACGACTTCGCCAGGAAGCCCGGTTCGTGCGCACTGGCCAGCCCGACCGCCAAGGCGCCGCCGTGGACCCGCTCGACCCGGCCGTCCCGAGCCAGCTGCTCGATATCGCGCCGCACCGTCATGTCTGAGACACCCAGGTGGTCGACAAGGTCGGCGACCCGCACGGCCCCGGACTCCTGGACCAGGGCGAGGATGGCCGACTGCCGCTGCCCCGCCAGCACGGCTCAGGCCTCCCGGATGACGGCGACCCCTCCGGGGGCCACCGTGACCGACCCTGTGACCGGGGCGTCGCCGACGAGGTCGTGGCCGCTCGCCTCGATGGTCTGCGGCGCGTCCGTGTCGTTGGCGAGGAACAGCCACGACCCGCGATCGCTGCGCCGCCGGACGGTGTCGACGCCTGGGGCCACTGACGCGGCCGGCTCCACGTGCGCCGCGGCGAGCAGGTCGCCGAGCAGTCGGTCCAGGCGCTCGTCGTCGGGGAGGGTGCTGAGGTACCACGCCGCGCCCGTCCCGGTGGCGTTGCGGGTCAGGGCGGGCCGGCCCACGAGGGGGCCACTGGCGTACCGATCGAGCACCTCCGCCCCTCCGGCGTGGACGTCCTCCGACCAGAGGCGCCCTGCGCCCCCCTGGTCCAGAGCAACCGTCTCGTCGCGCAGCAGGGGGAAGAGCTCCTCGACTCGCAGACCCAGCAGGTCCCGGAAGGCGCCCGGGTAACCGCCCAGGCGGATGTGGTCGTCGGGGTCCGCGATCCCTGAGAAGAAGGTGACGAGCACCTGCGCACCCGCCTCGGCGGCACGCGCGACCGCCGCGGCGTGCTCGTCAGAGACGAGGTAGAGGGTGGGGACGACGACGAGCCGGTAGCCCGACAGGTCGGCGGAGGGATGCACGAGGTCGCACGTCACCCCGCGCCGGCGGAGCAGCCGGTGCACGGCGAGCGCCGTGTCGGCGTACTCGAGCTCGGACGACGGCATGGCCGGGCCGTTGGCCGCCCACCCCGCCTCGTAGTCCCAGAGCAGAGCGACGCCGGCGTCGACGGAGCTCCCGACCACCTCACCGAGCCGCTCGGCGACGGCGCCGAGCTCGCAGACCTCCCTGAACCGGTCGCTGTCGGCGCCGGCGTGCGGGACGAGGCCGGAATGGAACTTCTCGGACCCGGATCGCGAGGCGCGCCACTGGAAGAAGCCGAGGGTGTCGGCGCCTCGGGCCACGTGGGCAACGCTGTCGCGGATGGTCTGACCGGGCCACTTCGCGTGGTTGACCGACTGCCAGTTCACCGCGCTGGTCGAGTGCTCCATCAGCAGCCAGGGGCGGCCGCC
>JALZBI010000049.1 GCA_030947565.1 Actinomycetota bacterium | reverse complement strand
CTGGGAGCCCTCGTTCTCCTGGGGTGATCGTCAGCCCGAGCGGCTGGCGAGGCGTACGCCTGGTCGTCAGCCGAGGCGGGCGAGGCCGGTGACGACGTCCTCGACGAGGTCGAGGGGGTCCTCCAGCCCGACCGAGATCCGGATGGTGCCGTCGGTGATGCCGACCGCGGCCCGGGCCTCGGGGCTGAGCCGACGGTGCGTCGTCGTCGCGGGGTGGGTGACGAGGGACTTCGCGTCGCCGAGGTTGTTGGAGATGTCGACGACCTCGAGGGCGTTCATCAACCCGAACGCCTCGTCCTTGCCGCCGTCGATGACGAACGTGACGACACTGCCGCCGCCGCTCATCTGAGACCGGGCGAGATGGTGCTGCGGGTGGCTCTCCAGCCACGGATGGATGACGGTGGTGACGCGGGGGTGGGTCTCGAGCGCGCGGGCCAGGACCAGGGCGTTGGCGGTCTGCCGTTCGACCCGCAGCGACATGGTCTCGAGTCCCTTGACCAGCGTCCAGGCGTTGAACGGCGACATGGCGGGGCCGGTATGCCGCATGAGGTTCTTGACGGGTCCGTCGATGAACTCCCGACTGCCGAGCACCGCGCCGCCCAGCACGCGACCCTGGCCGTCGATGTGCTTCGTCGCCGAGTAGACGACGACGTCGGCCCCGAGCTCGAGCGGCTTGGAGAACACCGGCGTCCCGAACACGTTGTCAACGACGACCTTCGCGCCGGCGGCGTGGGCCAGCTCGGCGACCGCCCGGACGTCGACCAGCTCCTGCATGGGGTTGCTCGGCGTCTCGAAGAACACCGCGGTCGCGGGAGTGCTGAGCGCCTCCCGCCATTGGTCGAGGTCGGGGCCGTCGACCAGCGTGGTCTGCACGCCCCAGCGCGGCAGGATCTCGTCGACGATCACGAAACACGACCCGAACAGCGCCCGGGAGCTGACGATCCGGTCACCCTGCCCGCACAGGGCCGCGAGCGCGACGAACACCGCGGCCATCCCGCTGGCTGTGGCGAAGCACGCTTCGGCCCCCTCAATGAGCCGCAGGCGTTCCTCGAACATCCGCACCGTCGGGTTGCCGTAGCGGGAGTAGACGAACTTGTCCACCTCGCCCTTGAACGCCGCCTCGGCCTGCTCCGCGGAGTCGTAGACGAAGCCGGACGTGAGGTAGAGCGCCTCCGAGGTTTCGCCGAAACCGCTGCGGGACAAGCCTCCTCGCACGGCCAGGGTGTCGGGTCGCAGCTCGCGGGTCATGTCGTCGAGCCTGCCGCGCCCACGCCGGACTCTGCCGTGCGCACGAGGATCCGCCCACACTCCTCGCACCGGAGCACCTCGTCGGTCGGCGCCTTGGTGATCCGGTTCATGTCGACCTGGTTGAGCTCGATGTGGCAGCCGCCACAGCGTCGCTGCTTCAGCTCGGCCGCGCCGACGCCTCCGTGCGACGAGCGGATCCGCTCGTAGAGGGCGACGAGGTCGTCACCGACCCCGCCGACAACAGCCTCCCGCCGACCGGCCACGCTGTCGCGCTCGGTCGCGTACTCCCCCATGGCCGCGTCCCGGTCGGCCACGGCGGCCTCCAGCCGGGCCGCCAGGTCGTCCCTCAAGGCTTCCAGGGTGGTGACGTGCTCGCCCAAGGACTCGGCCCGCTCCATCACCTCGAGCTCGACGTCCTCGAGCTCGGCCTGCCGTCGAGCGAGCGAGGTGAGCTCGTGCTGGAGCGCTTGGAGGTCCTTGGCCGACCCGGTGCCGGCCTCCAGCCGGGTGCGGTCGCGGGCGGCGCGGTCCCGCACCAGCTGCACGTCGGACTCGGCCTTGTCGACCTCACGTTGGACGTCGGACAGCGCCGTCCGCGCGTTGACCAGCTGGGTGTCGACCGTGCGCGTCTCGTCCTCCAGCGCAGCGACCTCGCGGTGCTGCGGCAGGTTCGAGGTCGCGTGCGCGATCTGGTCGAGCCGGGAGTCGACGGCCTGCAGGTCGAGCAGCGCGAGCTGGCGGGACGAGTCGGCTTTCAGCAGGAACCTCCGGGCGTATGCGGCGTGGGCGGGCTGGTGGTCATGACGGGGCTGCGGCGTTGGCACCGACGACGAACGTCCACGGTTCGGTGCGCAACCGCGAGACGTAGGTGTCCAACGTAGACGACGAGCCCTGGGGGGTCGCAGTCGACAGCGTCTCCAACAGGCGCCGCTCGGCCGACGCAAGCCAGACCCACTCGGTCGCCCAGTGGCCGGCGTCGACGAGGTAGGGCGGGCCACCTCGGGTCGTCTCGCGCTCCTCGAGCGCGGGGTGGTGTCGCAGGTCGGCGGTGACGTAGACGTCCGCGCCGGCGGCCCGCACGACCTCGAACCGGTCGTCACCCGAGCCGCCGAGCACCGCGACCCGCTTCACCGAGGCGTCAGGGTCGCCGCTCACGCGGATCCCGCCGGCCGTGGCGGGCAGCCCGTCTCTCACCCGGGTCGCGAACTCCCGCAACGACATAGCGGCGGGCAACGTTCCCACCCGGCCCAGGGCATAGTCCTCCGCCTCCAGCGGCTCGACCGACTCGAGCCCGACCGCCGCCGCGAGGGCATCGCACACCCCGGGCGTCGCCACGTCGGCGTTGGTGTGGGCGCAGAAGACCGCGAGGTTGCCGAGGATGGCCCGGGTCAGCGTCTCGCCCTTGGCCGTCGTCGTGGCAACACTGTGGATGCCCCGCAGCAGCAGCGGGTGATGGGTGACGAGGAGGTCGGCGCCAGCGTCCAGCGCCTCCTGGACCACCGCCAGGGTGGGGTCGACCGCGAGGTGCACCCGGCGTACCGGCTGGTCGAGGTCCCCGGTGACGAGGCCGACGCGGTCCCAGTCCTGGGCGGTCGACGGGGGGTAGAGCTTCTCCAGAGCGGCCACGACGGCGCGCAGGGTCAGGGCAGCGGGCTCGTCGGGCACGCTTCACCCTGCCATATCGCCCGGTCGCGCCTAGCCTGGCGGGATGTCCTCCACCGCACCCCAACATCGCCGGCCCGACAGTGTCTCCGACGAGACCGTCGCCGCGCTCGGCAAGCTGTCAGAGGCGCTCGAGGTCGTCGAGAACGCACGAGGCAACCTGTATGCGTTCCACCGCCTGTCCGGGATGGCGGATCTCACGCTCGGGGAGGCGGTCGAGATGCTGCGTGCGGCGGGGCACGCCGAGCTCGCCGACCGGATCGAGAACGAGGTCATCGGCCGGAACGTCGTCGAGGGACGGTGGACGTTCCAGATCGTCGAGGACTACGACGACGGCTACTACGCGGCGGTCCGGGAGCTGGAGGCGCAGGCACGGGACTCCCTCGTCGACGGGAAGCGCCACCTGTTCGAGGCGGAGATGAAGGAGGACCGGCGCACCCATGGCCGCCATGGCCACGAAGCGGCACCGGAACGAGGCCGCTGAAGCGGAGCCTGGGGCGTGTCCGGGGTCTAGGTGAGCCTGGCCGCGGGCGGCAGGAGGGCGTCGGTCGCCTCCGGCCAGTCGGTGGGGTCCGCCCCCAGTGCCGCCAGCTGCGGTAGCTGCTCGGCACACCACGGCGACATCGGCCGGCCGTCCGTCACCGCCGCGACGAGCTCCGGCCAGGGCACCCACTCGACCTCGGCGACCTCGTCGGCAGCGAAGCCGACGATCTCGCCGGGAGCCAGCCACCCGGCATACACCGGGCAGGTCTCGTTCTCGACGACTCCGCCCATCTCCGCCCGGTAGCCGAACCCCGGGAGCACGAGCCTGAGCTCGGCCACCTCGAGACCCAGCTCCCGCGCGGCCCGGCGCCGCACCGCCTGGGGCAGCGCCTCCCCCGGGGCGGGGTGGCCGCAGACGGAGTTGGTCCACACCCCGGGGAAGGTCCGCTTGGCGAGCGCCCGCCGGGTGACCAGGGTGCGGCCGCGGTCGTCGAAGAGGTAGGCCGAGAAGGCCAGATGAAGGGGGGTGTCGGCGCTGTGGACCGTTGCCTTGTCGGCGGTGCCGGTGGCCCGGCCGGCATCGTCGAGCAGCACCACCAGCTCGGTTGGCGTGATCAGGGACGTCGTCGGGGTCACGCCCCAGCCTAAGCACGCCGGTCGAGGCGCGCCCGCCACGCTCGGATGCGACCATGGCCGTATGCCGTCACCCACCGCCGAGACCGCCGACGCGGTCGTCATAGGCGGTGGCCCCAACGGGCTCGTCGCCGCCATCACGCTGGCCGACGCGGGTTGGGATGTCGTCCTGCTCGAGGCCCGCGACAAGGTCGGAGGAGCGGTGTCGTCGGTGCGGCGCGACGGCTGGGTCATGGACGAGTTCAGCGCCTGCTACCCGCTGGCGGTCGCCTCACCGGTGATGACCCGGCTCGGCCTCGAGGACTACGGATTGCGTTGGGCCAACAGCGAACTCGTGGTGACGCATCCGGGCGGCACCGATGACCCCATCGGGGCGAGCCTCTACGGCGACCCGAAGCGCACGGCGGCCGGCCTCGACGAGGAGCACTCCGGTGACGGCCAGGCGTGGCTGGACCTCGTGGCCCACTACGACCGGATCAAGGGGCCCTTCCTCGACGCCCTGCTCACCCGGTGGCCGCCGGTCGAGGCCGCCACGCGGCTCGCGCGCACCGTCGGGGCAGCCGACCTGCCTGACCTCGCCCGGTTCTTCCTGCTGCCGATCACCCGGATGGGCGATGAGCTGTTCGGGGGTCAGCGGGGTCGACTTCTGTTAGCGGGCAACGCGATGCACGCCGACATCCCGCCGGAGGCGCCCGGGAGCGGGCTGTTCGGCTGGCTCATGACCATGCTCGCGCAGGACGTCGGCTTCCCGTCGCCCCAGGGCGGCGCCGGGATGCTGGCCGAGGCGCTGGCGTCGCGGGCGCGGGCGGCGGGAGTCGAGATCCGCACGGACGCTCGCGTGGACCACGTCGACGTCGCCGGGGGTCGGGCGTCCGTGGTGCGGGTCGATGGTGGGCCGGCGGTCCGTGCGCGCCGGGCGGTCATCGCCGACACCAGCGCGGCGATGCTCTATCAGCAGCTGCTCGGGGCGGCCGCCGTCCCTGCCCCGGTGCGCGACCGGCTCAAGGACTTCGCCTGGGACCTGCCGACGGTCAAGCTCAACTACCGCCTGCGCGCCACCCCCCCGTGGACCGCCGTCGACGCGCGCGGGGCGGGCGTCGTGCATGCCGGCGGCGACGTCGACGACATCGTGCACTGGTCCGCCGACCTGGCCACCCGCACCGTGCCACAGCATCCGTTCGCCCTCGTCGGCCAGATGTCGACCATCGACCCGAGCCGTTCCCCGGCGGGCACAGAGGCCTTCTGGCTCTACACCCACCTGCCCCGCGGCGTCACCGACGACGAGTCGGCCGACCGTCTGGTCGAGTCGTCCGAGGGGATGCTGGACGCGTATGCGCCGGGCTGGCGCGACCTGGTCATCGACCGGTGGGTGCAACGCCCGTCCGACCTGGCCGCGGCCGACGCGAACCTCGTCGGAGGCGCGGTGAACGGTGGGACGGCTCAGCTGTTCCAGCAGCTGCTGTTCCGGCCGGTGGCCGGGCTCGGCGGGCCGCGCACTCCCGTCGACGGGCTCTACCTGGGCAGTGCCGCGATCCACCCCGGCGGCGGCGTCCACGGCTCGTGCGGCTACCTGGCGGCGCGGGCCGCGTTGGGCGACGCGCGCTGGTGGGCGCGGCCGCTCAGCGGAGCGTGGCGGTCGGCGCAGCGGCGGGTCGAGGCCTGACGACCGATCTGCCGAGAGCGCACGGATCGGCGCCACGACGATGGCTATCCGTGCGCGATCAGCTGAACGGTGCTCGCCGCGACCTCACGTGCGCGGTTCCGCGAGGTCGGGCGCTGCGCCGGTCAGCCGACGTCGGTGACGAAGGTCACGGTGCGCCGGGCCGCCTCGGCCACCACGTCGACCAGTTGCCGGTGCGCTGGAAGGTGCGGCGCTGGTGCGACGCACCGTTGCCGACCGCTCCGAGCGCCGCCCCGTTTCGGCGGGCGGTCACGGACGTCCTGCGGGCCCAGCCCACGAGATCGGTGCGCACTGTGGCCAGGTCGGTGGCCACGGAGCTCGGCGTCTCGACCATGGTGCGCTGCAGCTCGCCCTCGAGCTCTCCACCGGCGCGCGGTTCAGCGGCCTCGGTCGCCTCGATGGTGACCGCGATGTCCTGCGGCGGCCAGGGTCATCGGACGCCCCGACCGGGGGTCGACGAGGAGCAGCTGTTCCTCCACGCCCACGGTCCGCATACGGGCAGTCTGCCCGAGCAGGTTCACCGACCAGCAGTGGGCCCGGCCGGGATCGAACCGACGACAGCCGCGGTGTAAACGCGGTGCTCTACCAGCTGAGCTACAGGCCCGCCCGCTGCCGCCGAGATCCCGATGATCGGCTCCCGGCGGCCAGGCGGAGCAAGTGTGTCAGACGCCCCGCCCCTCACACCGGCGACGGCGCCCCCCGCAGCTCGGCCAGCGCCGCCCGGTAGTCGCTGAAGTCGCGTGACTCCCCCGGCCCATTGACCAGGGTCCACCGGATGACCCCATCGCGGTCGACGAGGAACGTGCCCCGGATGGCGAACCCATTCTCCTCCGAGAACACGCCGTAGGCCCTCGCGGCCTCGCCGTGCGGCCAGAAGTCGCTGAGCAGGGGAAAGAAGTGCCCCTCGGCGTCGGCCCACGCCCGCAACGAGTACATCGCGTCGCACGAGACGGCGACGACCTGGATGTCCTCACCCTCGAAGTCGGCCAGCCCGTCGCGGATCTCCCGCATCTCGCCGGTGCAGATGCCTGAGAAGGCGAACGGGTAGAACACGATGACGACGTTCTTCGACCCGCGGAAGTCCTCGAGCGAGACCAGCTCGCCGTACTGGTTCTTCAGCCGGAAGGGGGGAGCCGGGTCGCCGACCGTCAGCGGAGAGGGCGAGGGCGCGGAGGGCGTCATGGGGGTGGACATGTGGGTCATTCTGCCAGCCGCGCATACGGGCGTCGGGCCGGTCGGCTCAGCGCCGCTGACCCTTGGGCGAGACGAGCCGAACGGCGCCCCATTCGGGGCTGACGTTGGCCGCTCCGGCGGTGTGCAGGCCGGCAGTGACGGCCGACTCCTCGACCTCGCTGGGGTCGACGTGGTCGGAACGACCCGCCTTGGGGGTGAGCAGCACGACGAATCCGCCGTCGGCGAGGTTGGTGAGGGCGTCGACGAGGGTGTCGACGAGGTCGTCGTCGCCCTCACGGAACCAGACGACGACCGCGTCGGCCACGTCGGGGTAGTCCTCGTCCTCGAGGTCGGTGGTAGTGAGGTCCTCGAGCGCCACCCGCAGGTCGTCGTCGACATCGGCGTCCCAGCCGATCTCCTGGACGATCTGCGCCGGGGCGAAGCCGAGCTTGGTCAGAGTCGAGGCCAGAGCCGATCCACCCGCTGGTACGGATGAGGCCGCTGACGCGGTCGGGCCCACAGTGCATTCCCCTTCGTACGACAAGAACCGCCGCCTGTCCCTGCGGCTGCCCCCAACGGTAGTGCGTGACCGACCCCACCGGATACCTGGAGGTCCGGCCGATGGGGCGGCCTGGCCCCTGCGGGGGCCGCTCGACCCGCCTACAGTGGCTCTTGTGGGACGGGTCACGCAGCGGGTCGCATCGGTGCGCTACGAGGTCACCGGCGCCGTGCAGCCCCAGGTGGTCCACCGCCCCGACACCCTCGCGGTCGAGGAGCCCATGGAGATCCGGGTAGCCGGGTCCGCCCTCAGTGTGACGATGCGCACCCCCGGCGACGACTTCGACCTGACCTTGGGCTTCCTTCACGGCGAGGGGCTGATCCGGTCGGCCGACGACGTGGCCCGGCTCATGCACTGCCTCGACGCCGATGCGGACGGCTCCCCCACCTACAACGTCGTCGACGTCACCCTCGGCGGCGGGGTGACCATCCCCGAGGATGCGGGCCGACGGTTCCTCGCAACGAGTGCCTGCGGGGTGTGCGGCACCTCCGCCATCGAGGCGCTGCAGACGACGAGCCGGTATGCCGTGGCCTCGGATGCCACGCTCGTCGACCCAGCGCTGCTGTGCAGCCTTCCCGGGCGACTTCGCAGCGCGCAGAAGGGTTTCGACCGCACCGGGGGTATGCACGCGGCCGGGCTCTTCACGGCCGACGGCGACTGCCTCGTCGTCCGCGAGGACGTCGGACGCCACAACGCCGTCGACAAGGTGGTCGGCTGGGCGCTGCGCGAGGGCCGGCTGCCGCTGACCGGCCACGTGCTCGTCGTCTCCAGCCGCGCGAGCTTCGAGATCGTCCAGAAGGCCTACGCCGCGGGCATCCCCGTCCTGGCCGTCGTCTCGGCCGCGTCGTCGCTGGCCGTCGACCTGGCCACCCACATCGGGATGACCCTGGCCGGGTTCGTCCGGCCGCCGCGTTTGACCGTGTACGCCGGTGGGCAGCGGGTGGGGGTACCCGCTGTGGCTGGACACGGATGACGTGGAGGTTCCCGACGGTGGGAGCATTGACCCGCAGCACCCTGCACTGACCGACGGCCACGACGACGTGGCGATGTGAAAGGACCGTGACCGTGGCACGACAGGAAGCCGGACCCATCCTCAACGGCATTCCGAGCCAGCTCCCCGACACCGACCCCGACGAGACCCAGGAGTGGCTCGAGTCGCTGGACGGTGTCGTCGAGAGCTCCGGACGCACCCGGGCCCGCTACGTCATGCTCAAGCTGCTCGAGCGGGCGCGCGAGATGCAGGTCGGGGTGCCCTCTCTGACGGCGACGGACTACATCAACACCATCAGCCCCGAGCAGGAGCCGTGGTTCCCGGGGGACGAGGACGTCGAGCGCGAGTACCGGCGCTACCTTCGGTGGAACGCCGCGATCATGGTGCACCGCGCACAGCGGCCCGGTGTCGGTGTCGGCGGCCACATCTCCAGCTACGCGAGCGCCGCGACGCTCTACGAGGTCGGGATGAACCACTTCTTCCGGGGCCCCGACCACCCGGGTGGCGGCGACCAGATCTACTTCCAGGGCCACGCCTCCCCCGGCATGTATGCCCGGGCCTACCTCGAGGGTCGGCTCACCGAGGACCAGCTCGACGGGTTCCGGCAGGAGAAGAGCCACATCGTCGACGGCCGGATCCAGGCCCTCCCGTCCTACCCCCACCCGCGCCTGGCGCCGGAGTTCTGGCAGTTCCCCACCGTGTCGATGGGCCTCGGCCCGATGAACGCGATCTACCAGGCGCAGTTCAACAAGTACCTCGACCACCGCGGCATCAAGGACACCTCGCAGCAGCACGTGTGGGCGTTCCTTGGCGACGGCGAGATGGACGAGCCCGAGTCGCGCGGCCTGCTCCAGCTGGCGGCCAACGAGGAGCTCGACAACCTCACGTTCGTCATCAACTGCAACTTGCAGCGGCTCGACGGCCCGGTGCGCGGCAACGGCAAGATCATCCAGGAGCTCGAGGCGTTCTTCCGCGGAGCCGGCTGGAACGTCATCAAGTGCATCTGGGGCCGCGGCTGGGACCCGCTGCTCGCCGCCGACCGTGACGGCGCGCTCGTCCACCTGATGAACAGCACGAGCGACGGTGACTACCAGACCTTCCGGGCCAACGACGGCGCTTACGTGCGCGAGCACTTCTTCGGCCGCGACCCGCGCACCCGCGCCATGGTCGAGAAGTGGTCCGACGACGACGTGTGGTGGAAGCTCAAGCGCGGTGGCCACGACTACCGCAAGGTCTTCGCGGCATACCAGGCGGCCATGAACCACACCGGGCAGCCGACGGTCATCCTCGCCAAGACCATCAAGGGCTACGGCCTGGGCAGCCACTTCGCCGGCCGCAACGCGACCCACCAGATGAAGAAGCTCACGCTCGACGACCTCAAGACGTTCCGCGACGAGCTGCGCATCCCCATCACCGACGCGCAGCTCGAGGCGAACCCCTACCAGCCGCCCTACTACCACCCCGGCAAGGACGACCGAGCGATCCAGTACATGCTCGAGCGTCGGGCCGCCCTCGGTGGCGACGTGCCGTCCCGGCGGGTGCAGCACGAGTCGCTGAAGCTGCCGGCCGACGAGGCCTACGCCCAGATGAAGAAGGGCTCCGGCAAGCAGGAGATCGCCACGACGATGGCGTTCGTCCGGCTGCTCAAGGACCTCATGCGTGACAAGGAGTTCGGCGCGCGCGTCGTGCCGATCATCCCCGACGAGGCGCGCACCTTCGGCATGGACTCGTTCTTCCCGACGATCAAGATCTACAACCCGCACGGGCAGAACTACACGCCGGTCGACGCCGAGCTGATGCTGGCCTACCGGGAGGCGAAGAACGGGCAGATCCTCCACCTCGGCATCAACGAGGCGGGCTCGGTGGCAGCGTTCACCGCGGCCGGCACGTCCTACGCGACCCATGGCCAGCCGATGGTCCCGATCTACGTCTTCTACTCCATGTTCGGGTTCCAGCGCACGGCCGACTCGATCTGGGCCGCGGGTGACCAGATGGCGCGGGGTTTCCTCATCGCCGCGACGGCGGGGCGAACGACCCTGACGGGTGAAGGTCTGCAGCACGCCGACGGTCACTCACCACTATTGGCGTCGACGAATCCCGCTGTCGTTGCGTACGACCCGGCCTACGGGTACGAGATCGCGCACATCGTGCACGACGGGCTGCGCCGGATGTACGGCGACGACCCGGAGAACGTCATCTACTACCTGACGGTCTACA
>JALZBI010000279.1 GCA_030947565.1 Actinomycetota bacterium | reverse complement strand
CAGGCCGTCCGGGGGAAGCGAGTCCGCGACCGGTCAGGCCGACCGCTCCTGAGCCGCTCCGTCGTCGATCCGGCGGATCACGGCCCGGGTGACCAGCCACGTGCCCAGCAGGCGGACACCGTGCTGCGCGCAGCTGCGGGCGGCCGCGTCGTGCCACTCCCGGTCGTCACCGGTGACGAACGGCCCTCGCGAACGGGCTACCGCCGCAAGGATGCCCCCTCGGTCTGCGTCGCCCGAGGCCGAGGCGATCCCCATGCATACGACGTCGAAGAACCGGCGGTGCTCGCCCGGACCGACCCCGTCGGGCGGCAGCTCGACGACGACCGGCTGGACGACCCGGCCGGCGGCGTTGCAGACGACCGCCACGACGGATCCCGTGAGCCGGTCGGCGTCTCTCACGATGAGATCAAGCACGTCAGCGGTGATGTCGGGGTCGGTCACCGGTCGCTCGGCCAAGTCGGCGGGCAGGTCCTTGAAGCTCATGGGAGGCAAGCCTGCCCCTCGCGCGGGATACGACCCCAAGGTTGTCCACAGGCCTCTGAGTGAGTGGCCGAGCCAAAGGGATCCCTGTTCACCCACGAGATCCCCGGTCAACCCATCGGATCCGGGGGGTCGCACGGGGATCGCCTGGGTGGAAGCGTTCGGAGACTGCCCTGGGCTCGGCCACAGAGGAGCGGCGGGTGGAACAGGACCTGAATAGGGTTCAGCGACGCGGGTAGCACCGGGTTGGAGCAGAACGGCCGCCGGGTTGGCGCAGCTCGGGACGCCGCATATCGAGATCGTCGGAGTCCAGACGGTGTGACGCACCGTCGGCCTCGAGTAGAGCGGACGCCCAGCCGGGGACAGAGCGGACGCCCCGGCGGGGACAGGCGGGGACAGGCGGGGGCAGGCGAGGACACCGCCCCACCGGACACGACAGCGCCGATGGTTGGATGACGTCATGAGTGAGCAGGAGTCGACCCAACGTGACCAGTCCGACGAGCAGAGGGGCCGCTCCCGGACGACCACCGAGGGTGTGGACTACCAGCCGAGCCCCACTGACTGGGTGCGCGAGCAGGTCGAGCAGATCGAGGCCGTAGGAGACACCGGTGCCGTGCAGGTGGCCGACCGCCCGGTCATCATGGTGACGATGCGCGGCGCGACGACCGGCGCGGTGCGCAAGGTGCCGGTGATGAGGGTCGAGAAGGACGGCCAGTTCCTCGCCGTCGCCAGCAAGGGCGGTGCGCCGGAGCAGCCGCAGTGGTACTGGAACCTCCTCAAGAACCCCGACGTCGAGGTGATGGTCGGTAGCGACACGTTCCCCGCCCGCGCCCGCGAGCTCGAGGGCAAGGAGCGGTTCGACTGGTGGGTCCTCGCGGTCGAGGCCTACCCGCCGTATGCGGAGTACCAGGTGCGCACGCAGCGGCTCATCCCGCTGTTCCTCCTCGAGCGACGCTGACCGCCGATCCGCGCCCGCCGGTGAGGTTGACGTGACGGGCAGGGTCGTCGTGGTCGGCTCGTTGAACATGGACGTCGCCGTCCGGACCGCCCGGCTGCCCCGCCCGGGTGAGACGTTGCTCGGCACGTCGATGGTGAGAAGTGGCGGGGGCAAAGGCGCCAACCAGGCGGTCGCCGCGGCTCGGGCCGGAGGTGCCCGCACCACCATGATCGGCGCGGTCGGGACCGACGCCGACGGCGACGACCTGGTGGCCGCCCTCGACCGCGAGGACATCGACACGACGGCGATCCAACGCTCGATGGACCATCCGACGGGCATGGCGCTGATCACCGTCGACGACGCCGCAGAGAACACGATCGTCGTCGTCGCGGGTGCGAACCAGCACCTCGCCATCTCGTCGGCGCACCACCGGGCGCTGGGGGCGGCTGACGTCATGGTGGCCCAGCTGGAGACCCCCCAGTCGGTGATCGTGACCGCCGTGAGCCACCTCCGACCCGAAGCCCGGCTCGTCCTGAACGCCGCACCGTCCGCCCAGATCGATCCCGAGCTGCGACGGCGCATCGACCTTCTCGTCGTCAACGAGCATGAGGCCCTCGACCTCGCGGGTGAGAGCGATCTCGACACCGCGCTGGTCGCGTTGGCCGACCTGTACCCCGCCGTGCTCGTCACGCTCGGGGCCCGGGGAGCCCGCCTGCTCGCCACTGACGGCCTCGACGTGCACGTTGCGGCACCGAGCGTGACGCCGGTGGACACCGTCGGTGCCGGCGACACCTTCTGTGGGGTGTTCGCCGCCGCCCTTGCCGACGGAGTCGACAACCTCACGTCTGTGCAAAGAGCCTGTGCGGCAGCGTCTCTCGCGATCCAAGGGGCTGGGGCGCAGGCGTCGATCCCCACCCGCGACGACACCCTGGCGCAGACTCGGGCCGTCTACGGCTGACCCGTCCTCGACGAGGCCACCTACGCCGGAGAGCCTCCACTCGGGCCGAGGATTAGGTAACCCTGGGCGACGAGGATGACCCCGACCGCCACCCACTTGCCCGGGGCGAGGTGCACTCCGAACTGGAGCCGGTCGATGACCAGCAGCCCGACCTGGAGGATGACGATCCAGCCCATCGTCACGAGCGCCAGCTCCGCGTACTGGAGCGCCGACGCATACACCCAGAAGAGGGCGAGGAATGCCCCGACCCCGAGGATCAGCGCGCCCGGTCGGGACGAGGAGGCCCACTCCTTGGCCGCGAGCGCCCCCGCCAGGTCGAGGGCCGCCAGGGCGAGCATCGCGCCGGCACCGACCGCCCACGTCGGCCAGCACTCCGGCGCACGAAGGAGCGGGAAGACCGCGAAGTCCGACATGCCCCTGAGGAGTCGTGGCGTCGAGGGGGTGATACGCCGCCGGTGTCGCCCGTCAGGGCTCGGGGACGTCCGCCCGTCGAGCGATCGTGGCCGCGGCCCGGCGGACCGCGGTGGGGGGCACCCCCGGCACGATGTCCTCGAGGAAGGCGTACCGGCGGCGTAGCGAGCCCCAGTACGACGACCCGTCCGAGGCATCCCGGATGCCGTGCCACCAGTCGACGATGTCGCCCCAACCGGGAGCGGCGAGCGACCCGCCGAACTGCTGCACGGCCAACGAGGAGCACAAGGCGGCGAAGCTGAGCCGGTCGTGGAGCGACCAACCGGCGAGGGTGCCGACGACGAGGCCGGCACCGAACACGTCCCCCGCGCCGGTGGGGTCCAGCGCCGGCACTCGCAGAGCGGGGACGGACGCCTCCTCCCCCGATGTCGCGTCAATGGCGATCGCACCCTGCGCTCCGTTGGTGACGACGGCCAGCGGTACGCGGTCGGCCAGGGCGTAGAGGGCGTCCTGCGGGGTCTCCGTACGCGTGTAGGCCATAGCCTCGTCGGCGTTCGGCATGAAGGCGTGGCAGCAGGCGAGGGCATCGAGGATCCCCAATGGCCACGCTCCGGTCGCGTCCCAGCCGATGTCACCGAAGACCAGGGCACCTTGCCCCTTTGCCTGTTCGATCCACGAGGGTCCTCCCTCGTCCCGGAGGAGGTCACCGAGGTCGACCAGCACGCTGCGGGTGCGAGGCGGCCGGCCCATCAGCTCGATCGTGCTCACCGGTGGCTCGTGGCCGTGGGTGACCATGCTGCGGTCGCTCTCGACGGACATCGACACCGTCACCGGCGAGTGCCAGTCGTCGAACCGGCGCGAGAGAGCCAGATCGACGCCTTCCTGCTCCGCCAGGGTCCGCCAGCAGAAGTCGGCGTAGTCGTCGTCGCCGAAAGCAGCAACCAGCGAGGTGCGCAGACCGAGCCGGCTCGACGCCACCGCGAGGTTGGCGATACCACCCGGGCAGGACCCCATCCCCTGGGCCCACACCTCCGTGCCGGCGCGCGGCACCTCGGCGAGCCCGGTGAAGATGATGTCGAGAAAGACGGTGCCGGCCAGGAGAACGTCGGTCGCCGGGTCACCCTCGCGTCGGCGCCCGGCCAGTGGGTCGTATGCCGTCACCACGCCTCTGCCCACCTTCCGCCCCCTTCGGTGAGCAGGCAGGTTACTCGTTGATGCCACTGCGCTCGACACCTTTGACGATCGAGCGCTGCAGGAACACGAACATCACCAGAAACGGCAGGATCGACCGCCACGACGAACAGCTGGCGCAGGTCGCTCGTCTAAGCGGTGCGGAACGTGGACAGGGCGGTCTGCACGGTCCACGAGCTTTGCTCGTGGCCGATCACGAAGGGCCACAGGAAGGACGCGTCGAAGGCTC
>JALZBI010000278.1 GCA_030947565.1 Actinomycetota bacterium | reverse complement strand
TCGGCCTGCTGTGCGTCGTCGATCTTCGCTTTGACGGCGTCGAGATCGGGCCGGTCGCGGGTCGGGGTGACCTCCCTCGCCTCGCTGGTCTCGCTGGTCTCGCTCGTCTCGCTTGCCGCGCTGGTCGCGCTGGTCTCGCTCGTCTTGCTCGTCTCGCTCGCCGCGGATGGCGCGGGCTCGTTCTGGGGGTCGCTCATGACGCATACTCTGCCGGTCGCGAGCCGGCCCGGCCAGTGCGGGTGGGTCGGTACCCGGGGCGGGGCGTCTGGCCCCGAGCCGTTACGGGCGCGAGAACGCGTGGCGACTCAGCTCGCGCACAGCCGGCCACCGGCGCCGGCGGAAGGCCTGCGGTAGCAGGGTCACGGCGTGGGCCCGAGAGGTGAGCCGTCGCCGGGCGGCCCGCTCGGCCCGCGGCCACCCTTGGTCCCGCATCTGCGCGGCCGCGAGCGCGAAGTAGGCCCGGTCGTCGGCGAACCGGCGACCGTCGAGGAGGGTCGTCGACGAGGCACTCGACCCGTGCCGCCGGTAGACGAAGCAGACCTCGGGGTGGACGACGAGCGAGTCGCCGCGGCATACGAGGTCGATCTCGAGCGCCAGGTCGAGGACGATCGGCAGCGCGTCACGGAAGCCGACCTCCTCGACCGCACGGCGCGACAGCGCGAGCGACGGCCAGTAGAGCCAGTTCCCGCGCAGCAGCGATGCGGCTAGGGCCTCCCCGCGCAGCAGTGTCGGCTCGGTCACCGTCGGCCGCAGGAGTCGCTGCTTGACCGCGTCGGCGAGACCCCCCGCCGCCGCCCCGTCCGCATCGACCACCCGCACCCCCGGCTGGATCATGGCCGCCTGGGGGAACCGGTGGTGCGTGGCCAGGACGACCTCGACGTAGGCCGGGAGCAGCAGATCGTCACAGCCGAGGAACACGACGAGGTGCTGGGTGGCCAGGGCCAGGCAGTCTCTGAAAGCGGCGGTGACCCCACCGTTCGTCTCGCGCCGGACGACACGGATCCGCGGATCGTTCATCGCGGCAAGCCATTCGCTGATCTGTGGGTCGGGGTAGGCGTCGTCGACGACGGTGAGCCGCCAGTCGGCGCTGGTCTGGGCGAGCACGCTCTCGACCGTCAGCCGCATGAGCTCCGGGTCACCCCAGTAGGGCACGAGGATGTCGAGCGGCACGAGCCGAGGGTATGCCGCCGGGTCAGCGGGACGCGCCCAGCACCAGCCAGCCGTCGCCACGGAACCGCCACCAGAGGCCGACCGCGCGCAGGGCCACGAACCCGCCGCCGAACCAGAGCCACAACCCCGCCAGCGGTTGCCCGAAGGAACCGGGCAGCGGCGTCCCGTCGGCGCTTGCCCACAGCACCAGCGGACCCCACACCAGCCCGGCCAGAAGCATGGCGGCAGCCAGCCAGACGGTGTCACCGGCGCCCATGAGCACCCCGTCGACGACGAAGACGAAACCCGCCATCCACTGCACGAGCGCGACCACGACGAACGCCCACGCCGCTGCGCTGACCACCGCGGGGTCGGAGCTGAACGCGCGCCCGATGACGGGAGCGAGCGGGAGGAGGGCCAGGCCACAGACGATCCCGGCCCCGATGCCCCAGCGCGACATGGTGCGCGCCGCGTCGCGGGCGACGGCGGCGTTGCCCGCCCCCAGGGCCTTGCCCGTCAGAGCCTGGGCGGCGATGGCCAGGGCGTCGAGGGCGAAGGCCAACGCGTTCCAGACCGTGCTGACGACCTGGTGGGCGGCTAGCGCGGTGTCGCCGTAGCGGGCCGCGACGACCGTCGTCACGACAATGGCGCCGCGCAGCGCCAGGGTGCGCGCCAGCAGCGACAGACCCCCGATGCCGGCGGTGAGGACGCCCGCCGGCTGCGGCCGCATCGAGGCGCCGAGCGCCCCGGCCGGGCGCAGGACTCGGGCCACCAGGGCGACCGCCATTCCCGTCTGGGCGACGACGGTGCCGATGGCCGAGCCGGCGATGCCGAGGTGGAGCCCGTAGACGAGCAGGAGGTTGAGGGCGATGTTGAGGCCGAACCCGGCGACGGCGACGACGAGGGGCGTCCGGGTGTCCTGCAGACCCCGCAGCAGCCCGGTCGCCCCGAGGACGACGAGCATGCCCGGTAGGCCCACGGCCGAGATCCGCAGGTAGGTCACCGCCTGCTCCTCGACGCCCACCGAGGCACCGAACGCGCCGGTGAGGGCCGGGGCCGCCAGCGCAACGACCACCCCCGTCACCGCGCCGAGGACGAGGGACAGCCACAGCCCGTCGACCCCGGCGCCCAGTGCGCCCGCCTCGTCCCCGGCCCCGAGGCGGCGGGCGACGACGCTGGTCGTGCCGTAGGCGAGGAACACGAACACGCCGGCGGCCGTCAGCAGCACCGACGACGCGACACCCAGCCCGGCCAGCGGCTCGACGCCCAGATGGCCCACGATGGCCGAGTCGGCGAGCAGGAACAGGGGTTCGGCCACCAGGGCGAGGAACGCCGGGACAGCGAGACGCAGGATCTCGCGCCGCATCCCCGCCGCACCTTCACCCCCACCGGTCACGCCCGGGAGCCTACGAGAGCGGGCCGGCGTACCCCGTTCGTGCTCTGGACCGCACCGAGCTCCGGCTCCAATCCACCACGAACCACTGTCGGCACGGTCACCCCTGGAGCGTGAGCGAGCCCCAGTAGCGCCGGTAGCTGCCGTCGTTGACGGTGTGGTCGGCGACGTAGCGGTTGTTGCTGACCCGGCTGCGTATGCCGGTCGTGCTCGATGTGCTCGGGTCGGCGTCCTCGACGAGGAGGTTCAGGCCGAACGTGGCGCCGGCGAACTTCGTGGAGAGGAGCCCCGGAGCGTCCGGCTGCTGGAGCACCGACCACGGCACGCTCGCCTCGAGCGTGTAGCCGGTCGGCGTCGTGGCGCTCGCGGCCGTGATCCCCGGGACCGCACGCCCCGCGTCGACGTCGAAGCGGCTCCCCGACGCCAGGGTCATGGCCGCGACCGTCCGGCCGTCCCCGGTCGGCGCGAGCGCCAGGGAGACGTCACCCGGGGTGAGGCTGATCCCGTCGACCGGCGCCTCCGGAGCCCCGAACTGGAGGGTGACGCCGTCACCCTTGAACAGCTGCGCCGGCCGGTCCGCGTTGCTACGCGAGGCCTCGGGGTCGACGACGTCGGCCAGGAGGTAGAGGTTGTCCGCGTCCCAGCCCAGCGACCAGACGCCCTTGACGCTGGCGGTGGTGCCGACGACGAGCTGGTCGGCTATGACGGGCGTGAGGGCGGGCCAGTCGTCGGCCTTCCCGTCGATGGTGGGTGGTGTCGCGAGCGCGCGGGCGCCGATCGCCGGACCTTCGACGGGCCGTAGCGTCCCGCTCGCGGTGACCGAGGCCCCGGATGTGATCAGGGCCGAGACTCCGGGGGCGGCGGTGGCTGTTGGGGGGGACGCCGGCGTAGCCACGGCACTCGCTGCGGCGGCGGGTTCAGGTCCTGATGACGACGTCCCGCCGCCTCGGCTCACCGCGACCGCGACGGCCGCCGCGACCAGGAGGGCGACGGCCAAGGCAACGGCGACCGAAACGAGGCGTACGCGTGGGGTCCGAGTCGTGGTCGTCGTCGCCGGCGGGGGCGGCGGGGGCGCTGGTTCGTGGGGGATGGAGCCGGAATCCGGTGCGGTCTGGAGCACGACCGGAGGAGAAGCGGCGGGGGCGGCGGGGGCGGTGGGGGCGGTAGGGGCGGCGGGGGCGGCGGTGATGGACGCGAACACCTGGCCGTCCGGGGCGTTGAGGTACAGCACCGGGGTGGCCCACTCGCTGGCGTAGCCGGCCAGCAGCGCCTTCCGCGCGCTCGTCACGGACTGGTCGACCGGCATACCGTCGGCCAGCGCGGCGTAGAACTCCCCGGTGAACGCCGTCGCCGCGCCATCCGAGATGGGGAACTGCATGGCGACGACGGCCGTGCAGTCCTGCTGCACGAGCCGTTGCGCCATGCCGCTGAACGGGTCGGCGGCGCCGAGCCGGCCCGACTGGCAGGCGTTGAGGAAGACCAGCCGCAGCGGGTCGTGGTCGTGGAGGTAAGGACCGAGGATCGTGGGGGACACCGCGACGCTGCGTCCGTAGGCGTCGCAGAAGTAGAGGACTCCCTCCTGTTGCTGCTCGTCGTAGTCGCCGTGCCCGATGACGTGCAGGATGTGCACGTCGTGGTCGCGCAACCAGGCGGAGAGAGCGGCCGTGGTG